>CAJTRW010000012.1:44269-54956 GCA_910578765.1 uncultured Christensenella sp. | reverse complement strand
GCACATTTGTGCGCCGCCGCGTTTTAAGTATTTATTTAAAATTCCAAGCTTTTTTCGATATACGCTTCAAGCTCGTCGATTTTCAAACGTATTTGTTCCATACTGTCTCTGTCGCGCACGGTTACCGTGTCGTCGTTCAGGGTATCGAAGTCAACGGTAATGCAGTAAGGCGTGCCTATTTCGTCCTGTCTGCGGTACCGTTTGCCTATCGAACCGGTAACGTCGTACGTGACTGAAAATTTCTTTGCAAGCCGTCTGTAAAGTTCGTCCGCCTTTTCGGAAAGTCCCTTCTGTAATGGCAAAACCGCGGCTTTGTACGGCGCAAGGAAGGGGTGCAACCTCAAAACCGTTCTCACGTCGTTTTTCTCCGCGTCCAGAATTTCCTCGTCGTAGGCGTCCGTAAGGAAGGCGAGTACGGCCCTCTCCGCGCCGAGCGACGGCTCGATAACGTACGGGATATATTTTTCGTTTGTGGCGGGGTCGGTATATTCCATATTTTCCCCGCTTTCCGCGGCGTGCTGCTTCAAATCGTAGTCCGTTCTGTCGGCAATGCCCCACAGCTCGCCCCAGCCGAACGCAAAATTGTATTCGAAGTCTGTCGTCGCTTTGGAGTAGAAACAAAGCTCCTCTTTGGAGTGGTCGCGCAGTTTCAGGTTTTCCTCTTTCAGACCCAGCGAAAGGAGGAAGTTTTTGCAGTAATTTTTCCAGTAATCAAACCATTCGAGGTCGGTGTCGGGTTTGCAGAAAAATTCAAGCTCCATCTGCTCGAACTCGCGCACGCGGAAAATGAAGTTTCCGGGCGTTATTTCGTTGCGGAAGGATTTGCCTATCTGACCTATTCCGAAAGGCACGCGCATACGCGAAGCGCGCTGAACGTTTTTGAAGTTGACGAAAATACCCTGCGCGGTTTCGGGACGGAGGTAGACGGTGTTTACCGTATCTTCGGTCACGCCCTGAAATGTCTTAAACATCAGGTTGAATTTTCTTATAGGCGTGAAATCGCTTTTGCCGCAGACGGGGCAAACGATTTTTTTGTCCGCGATAAACGCTTCCAAAGCGTCGTTGTCCATACTTTCGACTTTTATATCAAGCTTGTGTTTTTTGCAGTAATCTTCCGCAAGGTTGTCGGCGCGGTGGCGCGCTTTACAGCTTTTGCAGTCCATTAAAGGGTCGGAAAATCCGCCGATATGTCCGGAAGCTTTCCAGGTGCGCGGGTTCATAAGTATGGCGCAGTCAAGTCCCGTATTGTAAGGCGTTTCCTGAACGAATTTTTTCCACCAGGCTTTTTTGACGTTATTTTTGAATTCTACGCCCAGCGGACCGAAGTCCCAGGTGTTCGCAAGTCCGCCGTATATTTCGCTTCCGGGGAAAATGTATCCTCTGTTTTTGCAGAGTGCCACAAGCTTCTCCATGGTTACGCATCTCTTTTCAGCCATAATTATAACTCCTTTACGCCGTATTAGGTACGAGCGTATAGAATTATTTTATAAAAAACGCGGCTTTAAGTCAAGTAAATATTCAAGATTGACTTTTTCATAAAGCGCATTGTCCGCCAAATACGACGCGTACCGCCAAAAAATTTGAAAAAGTTATATTAAACGATATACTTTTATAGGGCTTGTGTGCTATAATATAAAATACAAAATTGTATGGTTTAAAGGGTGCGATATGCTGACCGATATTGAAATTGCGGAAAACTGTAAGATGAAGGACATTCGCGAAATTGCGAAAAAGCTGTCGTTGGATGAAGACCGTATAGAAATGTACGGAAAATACAAAGCCAAAATAAATTTGGATAAAACAGAACCAAAATCCAAGCTTGTATTGGTTACGGCTATAAATCCCACTGCCGGCGGGGAGGGGAAAACCACCGTCTCGATAGGGCTTGCGGACGGCATGTCCAAGCTCGGTAAAAAAGTATGTCTTGCTTTGAGAGAGCCGTCTCTCGGTCCCGTGTTCGGCATTAAAGGCGGCGCGGCGGGCGGCGGATACGCGCAGGTCGTACCCATGTCGGATATCAATTTGCATTTTACGGGCGATTTGCACGCGATAACCGCGGCAAACAATCTTTTGTGCGCGATGATAGACAACCACATTCTGCGCGGCAACGCCTTGAAGATAAAGGAAGTTTATTTCCGCCGCTGTATGGATATGAACGACCGCGCTCTCCGCAATTTAACTATTAACTGCGAGGCGGGCTTAATGAAGGGCTGCGCCAGCTTCCAGCGGCAGGAAGGTTTTGAAATTACCGCCGCGTCGGAGGTAATGGCAATATTGTGTCTTTCGCGCAACCTTGCGGATTTAAAAAGGCGCATAGGAAACATAGTCGTCGGCATAGACGTGGACGGGGGATACGTCAGGGCTTCTCAGCTTAACGCGCAGGGCGCAATGGCAACCCTCTTGAAGGACGCTATAAAGCCCAATCTCGTGCAGACGCTTGAAGGCACTCCCGCTATAGTTCACGGCGGACCGTTTGCAAATATAGCGCACGGATGCAACTCCGTCAGCGCGACTTACGCCGCAATGACGCTTGCCGATTACACCGTTACGGAGGCGGGCTTCGGCGCGGATTTGGGCGCGGAAAAATTTCTCGACACCAAGTGCAGGGTTGCGGGTATTCAGCCGGACTGCGTAGTGGTCGTTGCAACCGTCAGGGCATTGAAGCTTCACGGCGGCGCAGACAAAGCGCAGCTTTCCGTGGAAAATATGTCCGCTTTGCGCGCAGGGCTTCCCAATCTTTTAAAGCATGTGGAAAATATAAAGAAAGTTTTCAATAAACCCGTAGTCGTAGCTATGAACAGATTTGCAACCGACACAAAGGCCGAAACGGACGAGGTTTTGACAGCCTGCAAAAAGTCGGGCGCGAAGGCTGTGTTTACGGACGTGTTTTTAAAGGGCGGCGAGGGCGGCAAAGAGCTTGCCGAAGCGGTCATAACGGCGTGCGCGAAAAAGAGCAAACTTCGTTTTGCGTATAATTTAAAAGACGGAATCGTTAAAAAAATTGAAGATATAGTCAAAAACGTATACGGCGGCGACGGCGCGGAATTTACCGAAACCGCGCTCAGAAAAGTAAACGAAATAGAGAGCAAGGGGATAAAGGGGCTTCCGGTAATAATAGCCAAAACGCAGTATTCGCTTTCCGACGACGCGACTAAGCTTGCGCGCCCGTCGGGTTTCAAAATTCATGTAAGAGATATAATTTATAAGGGCGGCGCGGAATTTATCGTTGCCGTCGCGGGCGAAATAATGCTTATGCCGGGGCTTGGCAAGGTTCCGGGTGCGGAACATATAGACGTCGACGAAAACGGAAAAATTACGGGCTTATCTTAATTTAGAAGGAGCTTATAAAACATGAGTTTTATCGAAGACTTAATTTCTGCCGCCGAGAGCGGAGACGCCGAAGCGCAGTTAAGCTTGGGCTATTGCTACGACACGGGGGACGGCGTTAAAAAAAGCTATAAAAAAGCTGTGTTTTGGTATACGAAAGCGGCGGAGCAGGGCAACGTTGATGCGCAGTATAACTTAGGTCTTTGTTACAAAAACGCAAGCGGAGTCGAGCGTTCTCCCGAAACTGCGGTGTTTTGGTGGCAAAAGGCAGCGGAACAAGGCGATGCGGATGCTCAAATGTGTTTGGCGCAGAGCTATCATTCGGGTAAGGGCGTCGAACATAGTCTCGATAAAGCTTTTTATTGGTATAAAAAAGCTGCGGAACAGGGCGACGCAGACGCGCAAATGTGCCTCAGCAGTTGTTATGCCCGCGGTTACGGCGTATCACCCAATGAAAAATTATCAGCATTTTGGTGTATGAAGGCGGCAAACCAAGGCATTGTCGGCGCGCAGCTCAATCTCGGTATTTACTATTGTAACGGTATCGGTGTAAATAAAAGCGAGCAAAACGGAAAAATTTGGTTTGAAAAAGCCGCAGAGCAAGGCAACGAGCTTGCTAAAGAGTATCTTGAAAAGTATTTTAAATAGTAATTAAAGGTTAAGTTATATGAAATTACCCGAAGCAAACAACTTTATAGAGCAGATAATAAACGAAGAACTCGAAGCTGGTAAATTCGAAAGCGTGGGGAACAAAATTCAGGTGCGCTTCCCTCCCGAACCGAACGGTTATCTGCATATCGGTCATATTAAGGCGATGTGCATCAACTTCGGCGTAAAGGACAAGTATAACGGCAAGCTTAACCTGCGCATGGACGATACCAACCCCGCCAAAGAAGATTACGAATACGTCAATTCCATAGTCGAAGCGGTAAAATGGCTTGGCTTCGAGTACGATAAGCTTGTTTTCGCTTCGGACTATTACGATAAGCTTTATGAAATAGCCGAAAAATACATTCTCGACGGCGTGGCGTACGTTTGCGATTTGTCCGCCGAGGAAATTACCGCAACGCGCGGCACGCTTACGGAGGCGGGCAAGGAATCTCCCTACCGTAACAGAAGCGTAGAAGAAAATTTAAAGCTTTTCCGCGAGATGAAGGCCGGCAAGTATCCCGACGGCGCAAAGGTTTTGCGCGCCAAAATAGATATGGCTTCTCCCAACATAAACATGCGCGACCCGATAATTTACCGTATAGCGCACGTTCCCCATTACAGGACGGGCGATAAGTGGTGTATTTATCCAATGTACGACTTCGCTCACCCCGTTTCCGACGCGATAGAGGGCATCACGCACTCGCTTTGCTCGTTGGAATTCGAAAACCACAGACCGCTTTACAACTGGTTTGTGGAAAGGTCGGGACTTCCGAAGCCGTTACCCAGACAGATAGAGTTTGCAAGGCTTAACATTACCAATATGCTTATGTCGAAGCGCTATCTCAAAAAGCTTGTGGACGAAGGATTTGTCCGCGGATGGGACGACCCGCGCATGCCTACGGTAATGGGGCTTAAAAAACGCGGCGTTCCGCCCGAGGCGTTAAAAAAATTCTGCGCGGACGTCGGCGTGGCGAAAGCTTATTCTGTAGTAAATCAGGCACAGCTTGACAGCTGCATACGCGACAATTTAAATGAAAATGCGGAACGCGCGATGGCGGTATTAAACCCGTTAAAGCTGACAATAACCAATTACGTCGGGGAGGAAAATCTTTCTTTCGAGAAAAATCCTTTAAAGCAGGACGGCGGAGAAAGAGATATTAAATTTACCGGCAGCGTATATATCGAAAGGGACGACTTTTCACTGAATCCTCCGCCCAAGTACAAGCGTCTTTGCAAGGGCGGCACCGTAAGACTTAAAAGCGCGTATATCGTGCGTTGCGACGAGGTAAAGATCGGCGCCGACGGCGAAGCGGAGGAGCTTTTCTGTACGTACTTCCCCGAAACGCGCAGTGGCTCCGCACAGCCTTCTGAAATAAAGGCTAAGGGCGTAATTCAGTGGGTTGACGCCAAGTACGGCGTCGACGCCGAGTACAGGCAGTATAAGCCGCTTTTGAAGGACGAGCAGTATCCCGACCAGGACTACGCCGAGCGGCTGGATACGGAAAGCGAAAAGATTTTTTACGGCAAGGCGGAGCCTTATCTTTTCGAAAACGGCGAAGGCAAAGCTTACCAGCTTATCCGTTGCGGATACTATAAAAGCTTTGCGGGGGAAAAGGTTCTGTCGGAAATTGTTTCGCTTAAAGACAGCTTCAACAAATAATTCGAGGGAATAAATGGATATTCTTAGCATTGTAATAATATGCTTGATTGTGCTTTTTACTCTGCTCGGTGGCGGAATAGGCGCGCTTAAAGGGTTTACAAAAGTAAATTCCTGGGCGGTCGAGCTTCTGTTCGTCGGGGTGATAAGCATACCGGTAGGCAAGCTTATAACAAGTAAACTCGGCGGCGGAACACCGGTCGCAGGGTTCGTAACTTTGGGAATTACGCTCTTTCTCATAGTTGTTTTCATGGCGGCTTTTATAGTTTTGCGTACGGTAATGACTAAGGGAATCGAAAAGCGCAAACAGCGCTCCTATTACGAGCATTACGACGAGCTCAACGACAATACAGAGCAAATTCTTTCCGCACTCGGCACGGACGACAGAAAGCAGTATAAACGCCTGTTGAAGTATAAAAAGCGCAAAATAAAACAGACGTGCGGCGTCTGGGGGATACTCGACAGGGTGTTCGGCGGTATTACGTTGGCTTTGAAAGGCGCGGTGCTTACTGGTATTGTTGCGGCGGTTTTGATTTCCGTCGTCGACTTTTCAAGGCTCGCGCACGAGGGCGCCGCGCTGTATTCTTTTATGGGTAAAACTTACGCAAGCGGGTCCTGGAAATTTTTCAGAAGTTATCTTTTCGACTTCTTTGTCATAGGCATAATAATGCTTTGCATAAGAAGCGGCTATTCCGGCGGTCTTACTTCGGCGGTATGGGGATTTTTCATTCTTTTCCTCGTCGTCGGGGCGGGCGTTCTTTCATGGCATCTGGTTTCGGGCGTGGAGGAATTCGCAGGCGTAACCGACAGCCTTGCGGAAACTCTTTCGTCAAAGCTGTCGGGCGCGACGGACATGCTGGCAAAGATAAAAATTACGCCCAAAATTCTTGCGCGGATTATTATAGCCGCCGGACTTTTTGCACTGATGCTGGTTGCCGTAATTTTGGTTGGCGTGTTCGGTCCAAAACTTATCGACAGGGCGCGCGACGGGCTTGTTTTCAGGACGGTGGACGGCGTTCTCGGTGCGGTTACTGCCGCCGTAGTCGCCATCGGTCTTATGCTTGTAATAGGTGCGGTGATAAATTCTTTGCACGATTTCGAGTTTATGGAAGTGTTTAACGCCTATTTCGGCAAGAGCGGAGTGGCTACGCATATTTACGACAGAAACGTACTGCACGCAATGAACGTTCTGAAAATACCGTTCAATAAATGGCTCGGATAAAAATAATACGGCGCGCTTAAAATAAGCGCGCCGTACTTTATCGCAAGGATAAACCAAAGGTATTAAATTAAACCTTTTCGGAATAGCTTTCGCAGCAAGTGCATCTCGTGCTGTCGCAAGTGCAACCTACGGTAATTTTATCGAGTGTGCAGTTGCAGCCGTGGAAATTATACTTACAATTATTTACGCTGCAAGCTATGTCGTGATTTACATTTTCCATTATAATACCCTCCGTATATATTTTGTGCCGCCGTCGGCAAATTATGCAAAGCTATTGACAAAACGCCGCTCATGATTTAAAATATTACAAAGGAGTAAACCATGAAAGTAATTTTATTGCAAGACGTAAAAGGGCAAGGGAAAAAAGGAGAAGTGGTTGACGTAAACGAAGGCTACGCCCGCAATTTTCTCATAAAAAAGGGACTTGCCGAGATTGCTACGGCAATGAAGATAAACGATTTAAACCAAAAGAAAGCCGCCGCTGACTTTCATAAAGCAGAGGAAGTAAAGGCTATGCAGGCGCTCGCCGCAGAGCTTAGGGGTAAAAATTTTACCGTTAAAATAAAGGCGGGACAGGGCGGCAAGGTTTTCGGCTCGGTTACGGGCGCGAATATTTCCGACGCGATGTCCTCCGCAGGCTACGACGTGGATAAAAGGAAAATCGCGCTGGACGCACCAATTAAAAACTTGGGCGTGTACGACGTAAATTTAAAGCTTATGGAAGGTATTTCAAGCAAAATAAAAGTAACGGTGGAAAGCGAATAAATACTTATAAAATAATTACCGGCGCGGCTAAGCCGCGCCGGTTCCGTATATAAAAATTATCTTCCTCTGAAGCCGCCGCCGCCGTGACCGCCGCCCATGCCGCCGCCGCCGAATCCTCCGAAGCCGCCCATGCCCGATGAGGAGGGCGCCGAAACCATGCCCGAGCTTATGTTCGCTACGGAAGCGTTGATAAGCGAGTTAAGCGCGTGGAAGGTTATCGTCGTCGTCAGTATGTCGCCCACAATCCAGTCGGGCGGTTGAACGGTTATTCCTTCGAATTTATCTTCCCAAGTCTTGGTGACGCCCAACACCTGCGCATAAGGCAGTATATGGTAGTAAAACTGCGGATCGCTTTCAATCATCTTTTCCAAGCGGTCTTTTTCCGCAAGGGTTATAAATTGCTTGAAGCCTATAATCTCGTTAAGTTTGGCGTTATATTCCTTGCTTCTGTTAATAAGTATGACGGAAACCCCCAAAAGGACGCAACCGGATAATGAAATAAGCAGCTTGGCTACCAACGGAATTATGGCGGACGGTATAAGCAAAGTGTAAAAAAGTATTACAAGCGCGCAAAGTCCTGCAGGAATAAAGCACAGTCCGACAAATTTTCCGCCTGACGTTTTCAGTCTGCCGCATACCAAACTGAATTCGGCGATAAAAACAAACAGCAGGGGAACCAAGGCTATAAATCCTTCATAAAATATAAGTGAAAGCGAAATACCGGACATAGCCATTATAAGCGGAGCCAATCCCAGTATCGCCCCGCCCACAGCGGCAAACACCGCCGCTATGATTATGCTTGCATTGTTGTAAAGTCTCTTTACTCCGGTAACAAGCTGTTGCTTCGCCTGCTGAACTATTTTGTAATACTTGTATCTTAAATCTGTCACTCTTACGGCGTCGTTTTCGCCGAACATTCCGTAAAACAGCGTCTGCTCGTAAAGCGGCGTGCCTTCGGGCAACAGCTTCACCGTGCGTATAATGGTGGGGTTGATTTTATTGTCAAGATTTATTTTCAGATAGCCCTTATCCGCCCAATAATAGATGAGCGAAGTAATATCTTCGTTGTCGATTTTATTGTCTATAAGCTTACCCATCATAAGCGGGTCCATTTTATCGGGCGCTTCGTAGTTAACGACGGGCGTTAAGGCGTTTTTATTGAAAACGAAAAGTCTTAACAGCACGACGGCAAGTATACCGACCGCGCTTATTATAACGAAAATATAGGGGGTAAACTCGCTGTAAACTTTCAGCGACCCGTTTTCGAATTTCATGTCCACGGTCACGCCTTCGTTTTTATCAAGCGAAAAATTTTCCGCGCGAAGCGCCGTTTTGCCGCCGTCGGCAGGTATTTCGGTAAAGCCGAGGGGGGCGTAAGAATTTTTACTTCCCGACTTCCAATCCGCACCGATAAAGCCCTTCGGGGCAACCAAAGTAACGCTTGCGTTTTTTATTTCGCAGTCTCTCGCAAGACCTATGGGGTTAAGGGAAAGCGCGTTTTTACCTTCCTGAGCCTTGGTCAGGCAGTAATCGTACGTCAGAAGAAAGGTATAACTTTTGTTGGTTTTATTGCCGGAATCGCCGATATCGACGGACACGAAATTGCGGTTTTCCAAATACACTTTATGGTAAACGCTTTTGCGCTGTGTCGCGTTGAAGCCGTCAAGGCTGTAAACTTTTACCTTGCGTACAAGCTCTCCGCCGTTGACGGGTATGTCTTTAATGAAACCCGTGCTGGCGTATCCCGTGAACCTGACCTGTATTTTTTCGGTAACGGATATTTTGCGGTTGCTTTCTATGTCGTAAACAACGTCGTAATTTTCAAAATAAAAGGTATACGCGTTGCTGTCGCTGTAAGAGTCGGCGCGCGCCGTTTTACTTCCGTAAAGTCCCCACGCGCTTGCCGCCAACAGCAGTACCGCCGTAATCATAGTTAAAATTATAGGTAGAAGTCTCGTTTTTTTCATATTCTCTCCAATAATAAGCAAGGGGAGCTTCCGCTCCCCTTAACCCGTCGGAAATTTAAAATTCCACTTTTACGTTTTTTCTTTCCGCAGGATCATCCAGCTCGAAGTACGGTTGTGCTTCGAGATGCATTGCTCTGGCTATTATCAGTGCGGGGAAGGATTTAATACCGCTGTTGAACTGTCTCGCTGTCGCATTGTAATATCTTCTCGCATTTGCAAGCTCGCTTTCTATACCTTTAAGCTGGCTCTGCAAATCTATAAAGTTCGAGTTAGCTTTAAGGTCGGGATAGTTTTCCACTACTATGTTCAAACCTTTAATCGCTTGCGAAAGCTTTGCTTCGGCAACTATCTTTTCCGCGGCGCCGGAGGCGGACGCTACGCCTGCGCGCGCTTCTGTAATGCTTTTAAGTGTTTCGCTTTCATGCTTCATATATCCTTTAACCGTCTCGACGAGGTTGGGGATAAGGTCGAAGCGTTTTTTAAGAAAAATATCTATATTCGAAAACGCTTCTTCGCACTGGGTCTTCATTCTTACAAACTTGTTGCAAGCGGAAATTGCCCAAATCGCAATAACAAGCAAAACCGCGGCGACTGCGCCTACGGCGATACCTGCGATTGCTCCGGTAGATAGAAGTAATTTCATTTTTATCGTCTCCTGATAATTATAATTTTTTTATTTCGGGCAAAGCGCTTTTTAAAAACGCCTCGGCCAAGCTGTCCTTTTTAATCGTCTGCATTGCTTCGTCTAAGGTGAACCATTTTGCTTCGTCAAGCTCGTTTGCGTCGGGAACGGGAACGCCGTCTTCCGCCATAACGAGAAATCCCAACATAAGCAGATTTTTAGGTTCGTGAAAGCGGGAGGAAAGGTATTTGAACTTCACAACGTCCAGTTTTGTTTCTTCCTTAAATTCGCGCGTTACGGCTTTTTCCGCCGTTTCGTCTCTCTTTATATATCCCGCAAACAAAATATAATCCTCGCCGCCCTTGTGCTTGGCAAGCAGAATTTTGTCTTTTTCCCTATTGGTAACAACCATGCCGACAACCGTCGCAAACCGCGGGAAGCGGTATTCCGCGCATTTTTTGCAATAGGGCACAAGT
>CAJTRW010000012.1:30018-44136 GCA_910578765.1 uncultured Christensenella sp. | reverse complement strand
CGGCTTTAAACATCAGCGTAAGCTTTTCTCCGCATTCGGTGCAAAACATAATTTTTCCTCCGGAATCAATGTACCGTTATCATATAATTTCACATTATATTATATAACATATTAAAGCGTATTTCAATAGCTTTTATTAAATTTAACTAATTTATTGACAAATTTTCACAAATAATATATATTTAGAGAGTACATTTATATGTAAGGGGTGTAGCCTGTGGATTACGAAAGAGCAAAAAGCCTTTTAAGGCAGGCGGGTCAAAGCCATCTTCTGGATTATTACGGAGAACTTGACGAAAAACAACGGAATATTCTTCTTAAAGATATTGAAAAGACTGATTTTACCGTATTGGAAAATATCGGTTTAAAACGCGCGACTTCGGTCGGCGAATTAAGCCCCGTTCAGGCGGAAACGTCTGAAAATATATCCGCGAACAGGGAAAAATACGAAAAAGCCGGACTGGAAGTATTGAAGGCCGGCAAAGTCGGCGCCGTGCTTTTGGCGGGCGGTCAGGGCACGCGTCTCGGCTTCGATAAGCCCAAAGGCATGTACGACATAGGCGTTACACGTCACTTATATATTTTTCAACTGCTTATGGAAAGCGTTAAAAATGCAGCTTGTCTGTCGGGGGTAAATTTTCCGCTGTTTATAATGACCGGCGAAAAAAACGACGCGCAGACCCGCACATTTTTTAAGGAAAACGGGTTTTTCGGATATCCCGAAGACAGGGTTTACTTTTTCGTTCAGGACACGGAACCGGCTTGCAGTTACGACGGAAAAATTTTTCTGGATGAAAAATACAGGCTTTCCTTGTCGCCTAACGGCAACGGCGGCTGGTACGAGTCGCTTGTCGGAAGCGGCGCTTCCGCCGTGTTGGAGCGCGAGGGAATAGAGTGGCTTAACGTTTTCGGCGTCGATAACGTGTTGCAAAGGATATGCGACCCTGTGTTTATCGGCGCAACTTGTCTTTCGGGCTGTGAAAGCGGCGCAAAGGTAGTTAAAAAGACGTGTGCGGAAGAAAAGGTCGGCGTACTCTGCAAAGTAGACGGTAAACCTTCTATAATAGAATATTACGATATGCCGCATAAGGACGCGGCGCTTTGCGGGGCGGACGGCGGGCTTGTTTACCGTTACGGAGTAATTTTGAATTATCTGTTCAAGGTAGAAAAACTGAACGGCACGCTCGGGAAAAAGCTTCCCTATCATCTTGCGGAAAAAGCTATCCCCCATATCGAAAACGGCGTCCGCGTTTTACCGACGCAACCTAACGGCTATAAATTCGAAAAACTGGTCGTGGATATGATAAGCTTGACTGGCGACTGTCTCGCCTTCGAAGTTGAGAGGAACAGGGAGTTCGCTCCCGTAAAAAACAAAACGGGCGTCGACAGCGTAGAGACGGCGCGCGCGCTTTTAAACGAGAACGGCGTGCAGCTTTAAGCGTTTGACATTTTTAGTGTTTTGACGTATAATAAAGTCGAAATACGGTGCGCTGTTACAGCCTTTAACGGTGACTGTCGGCGTAATAAATTAAGGTAATTTTTGTATGAAGAAATTTTTATTTTTTATCGCTTCGTTTGCTTTGGCGGCTGCAATGCTTTTGGGCGGTTGCTCGCTTTTTTCCAAAGAAGGTAAAAACGGGCTTGACGGGCGTGACGGACAGGACGGCGCGGATATTACCGTGCAACAGCTTTACGAAGCCGCAAAAACCATTGCAGGCAACGAGAATATGACCTTGGATGAATTTTTGCGCGAGTATTTAAGCTTCGACGGGTCGGACGTAGGCGTAAGCTTAATGGAAAATATCAACAAATCGCTAATGAGCGGCGTCTCCATACTTACAAGGTTCAAATACACGTCGCGTTACAGCGGTACTACTTATAAGGTTTTTACCGGTTCGGGCGCGATAATCAGTCTGGATAAAGCCGCCGGAGACGCGTTGGTGGTTACAAACTGCCACGTTATTTACGACGACACTTCGGACACCGTATTTTGCGACGACGTGCGGCTGTATCTTTACGGACAGGACGTGCGCGATATTAATTATTCCATTTCGGGTAACTACGCTATAACGAACGACGAAAAATATGCGATAAATGCGGAGGTTATAGGCGCTTCCGTAACGTACGATATTGCTTTGCTCAAAGTTTCGGGCAGCGCCGTGTTAAAGCGTAGCGACGCGCGCGCGGCAGAGTTTTCCGATAATGAAAACGTTTACGTCGGACAGCAGGTCTACACTGTGGGCAATCCCGAAGGCGAGGGAATGGGCACAACGCTCGGCACGGTTAGTAAGGACAGCCAAAGCGTAAGTTTAAGTCTTTCGGATAAAAATTCAAACGATACGTTAACCTATCTTGTACTCAGGACTGACGCGGCTATCAACCACGGCAACTCCGGCGGGGCGCTTTACGGCGAGGACGGCAAAATAATAGCAATAGTCAACGCCAAGGACGACGAGGCGGACGTTGACAATATGGGTTACGCTCTTCCCGCACACAACGTAAGGCGGCTTGTTCAACGGCTCTACTATAACTATCTTGAAAACGGCAACAGAATGCAGTCCGGCGGCGGCATTAACAAGGCGCGTCTGAACATTACAACCGCGCTGACAGACTCTTATTCCGTCTATGACGAAAACAACAAAGTTGCGCAGATATACGAAACGGTCAAGGTGGATTCTGTAAGCGGTACGCCTTCGTCGGGACTTTTGCGCGCGGGCGACGTATTGAAAAAGATTACAGTCTGCGATACTGCGGGGAGCGAGCTCGACAGCGTTGTCATTACGCGCAGGTATAACGTATCGGACATAATGTTGTCCGTTAAACAAGGCGATACCGTAAAGGTTACGGTAGAACGCAACAATACGGAAACGGAAGTTTCACTTCTGTTTTCGTTGCCCAGCTACTTCGCGTACGAAAAATAAAATAAAGCGATAAAAAACTTGCGCGGCGGTATTTACCGCCGCGCAAGTTTTTTTATCTTACCCCGTTTATATCGTAAGGAGTTACTTGGTATACGTAATAGTTAAGCCAGTTTATGTAGAATAAATTAGCGGTGGAGGTCCAGTTCATTTTAACCTCGCGCATGTCCTTGTCCGCAAAATAATTTACGGGCGGCTTTATGTCCAGTCCTTTTTCCCTGTCGCGGTCGTATTCGTTTTTAAGCGTATATCTGTCGTATTCCATGTGCCCCGTCACAAAAACCTGTCTGTTGTCCACGCTTTTTATAATTGACGCGCCCGCACGCTTGGAGTATGCAAGAATTTTAAGCCCCTTTACGTCCAGTATGTCTTTGGCGTAAATTATCGTGTGTCTGGAATGAGGCATATGGAACTCGTCGGAAATGCCCCTCATAAGCGGTTCGGGAACGCCGTCGCGCACACGGCTGTGCGCAAAAATGCCGAAGCATTTTTCTTTTAACGGGTGCTTTTTAATTTTATAAAAGTAGTGCAACGCCGCCTGCGCGCCCCAGCAGATAAACATGGTGGAGGTGACGTTTGTCTTTGTCCAGTCGAGTATTTCTTTCAGCTCGTTCCAGTAAGCGACTTTTTCAAACGGCATATTTTCAACGGGCGCGCCCGTAATTATCATTCCGTCGAATTTATTGTCCCTTACGTCGTCGAAAGATTTATAAAATTTTTCAAGATGTCCCGCGTCGGTGTGGGTAGAGCTGTAAGACGACGTTTTTATAAGCGTTATGTTCACCTGCAAAGGGGAGTTGGAAAGCAACCGCATAAACTGCGTTTCGGTCGTTTCCTTGGTGGGCATCAGATTGAGAATGGCTATTTCAATCGGTCGTATCTCCTGAGAGACAGCCCTTTCTTTGTCCATAACGAAAATACGTTCGCTTGTAAGTATTTTATAAGCAGGAATTTCCTTATCTGTTACTATGGGCATATTTTAAACTTTCTCCAAAGCTTGCTCCAAATCCGCAATTATGTCTTCCGCGTTTTCTATTCCTACGGAAAGTCTTATAAGATTGTACGGCACTCCCGCGGCTTTCAAATCCTCCTCAGTAAGCTGTCTGTGCGTGGTGGACGCGGGGTGAAGCACGCAGCTTCTCACGTCCGCAACGTGCGTTTCCTGCGTTATAAGCTGTAAAGCCTCCAAAAATTTGGCGCATTTCGCCGCGCTGCCCTTTATACCGAAGCTCATCATACCGCCCTGACCGTTCGGCATATATTTCATGGCAAGCTTATGGTATTTATTGTCCGGCAGTGAGGGGTGGTTTATCCAGTCGATTTTAGGGTGCTTTTTCAGGTACGCGGCTATTTTTTTCGCGTTTTCGCTGTGACGTTCCATTCTCAGCGCAAGCGTGTCGCTTCCTATATAGGAAATAAATCCGTTCTGCGGACTCATTATCGCGCCGAAGTCGCGCATCATCTGCGCGCGGCATTTTGTACCGAATGCTACGGGTAAATCGGCATATACAAGTCCGTGATAGCTTTCGTCGGGGACGTTAAATGAGGAATAGCGCCCGTTGTTTTTGAAGGCGAAATTGCCAAGGTCCACTATAACGCCGCCCAGCGCCGCCGCGTGTCCGTCAAGATATTTCGACGACGAGTGTATTACAATGTGCGCGCCCCATTTTTTGGGTTGGCATAAAACGGGCGTTGCAAGCGTGTTGTCCACGGCAAAAAGTACTTTGTGCCTGTCGGCTATGCGCGCAATTTTTTCAAAGTCGAGAACGATTATCGCAGGGTTGGCAACCGTCTCCGTAAATATCATTTTGGTTTTGTCGTCAATCAGTTTTTCTATTTCCTTTTCGTCCGCGTCGGGGTTGAAAAATCTGCACTCTATACCAAGCTTCGGCAAAGTGGTGGAAAAAAGATTGTACGTTCCGCCGTAAATCGCGGAGGAGGAAACAATATTGTCGCCCGCGCCCGCCACGGTGAAAATCGCCAGCGAGGTGGCGGACATTCCCGAAGCGCAGCCTATGCCGCATACGCCGCCCTCGAGTGCGGCGACTTTCCCCTCGAATGCAGCGACGGTCGGGTTAGCCAGACGGGAGTAGAAGTAGCCGTCGCTTTTCAAATCGAACAAATCAGCCATTTCCTGCGTTTTGGGATAAAAAAACGTAGTCGACTGGGAGATGGGCGGAATTCTTCCCTCGCCCGATTTGGGCGAATAGCCCGCTTGTACGCAAAGAGTATCCAATTTGTAATTTTTCATATATTTTTCCTCTGAAAAAAAGTTTATCTGTATTCCTTTAATTGCCGGTCAAGCGCGCGCTTTTGATCGCGTTCGGCAATGCTCTTTTTCTTATCGTAATTTTGTTTGCCTTTGCACAGTGCGACTTCCACTTTTACAAGGCTGCCCGAAAAGTATATTGAAAGAGGTATAAGCGTGTAGCCCTTTTCGTTTATTTTGCCCACGATTTTATCTATTTCTCCGCGGTGCATTAACAGCTTTCTGTCGCGCTTGCTCTCCTTGGTGGAAAAGGCGCCCGCCTTATCGTATACGGCTATATGCGCGTTTTTAAGGGTTAACTGCCCGTCGCGTATAAAACAGAAGCTGTCTTTAAGATTGCAGTTTCCCGCCCTTAAAGACTTAACTTCCGCGCCCTCAAGCACTATTCCCGCTTCGAATTTTTCCAGTATGAAATATTCGTATGTCGCGTACTTGTTATACGTAACCGTTTTCATATTTAAATTATATCACACAATTTTTTATTCGTCTATCGAAAACATGACGCGCATTTTGCCGAAATCGCAGTTGTCTACGCGTATTTTAATTTTGTCGCCCAATCTGAAAGTATGCTTATCGCCTTTAAGCAGAAATTTTTCGGGGAAAAATTCCAACCGCGTGTCCGAAAGCGTTTCTATCGGGACAAGCCCTTCGACGGTATTTTCCAGCTCGCAGAATACGCCGAACTTCGTCACGCCGGAAATCACTGCGTCGAATTTTTCGCCCGTTTTATCGGTCATATAAACAAGCTTGTACAAATCGTCCACGCCGCGTTCCGCTTCGTCGGCAATGCGTTCCCGTTCGGAGCAGTCCGTTCCCGCGGCAGGCGCAAAAGCGGAGTATCGGTTCAAAGCCTTGGTATTGCCGTCTAAAAGCGCCTTCACAGCTCGGTGGACAAATAAATCTGGATAACGGCGGATAGGGGAGGTGAAGTGGCAGTAGCAGTCTGACGTCAGACCGAAGTGCCCCGCATTTATTTCAGAGTAGCGCGCTTTTTGCATGCTTCTCAGCATTACTTTGTTCACTACGCCGAAATACGGTTTGCCTTCGGCGTAAGTTAAAATATCGCGGAAGTCCGCAGGGTTTACGCTTTCGGGGTTCAATTTGGCGTTTAAGCCCAAATCCTTTAAAAAAGTTATCAGTGAGGAAGCCTTTTCGGGCGACGGCTTTTCGTGTATGCGGTAAAGGCAGGGCGCTTTGTTTTTAAGCAGAAATTCCGCTACGGCTTCGTTTGCGGAAATCATAAACTGTTCGATTATAATTTCCGAAATTCCCCTTTCGTAATCGGGTATAACTATTTTTCCGTTTTCGTCGACGTAAATTTTCGCTTCGCGTATATCCAGATTGACGCAACCGGCTTTATCGCGTTTGCGGGCGAGAAGCTCGCTCAGCTTTTGCATGTCTTTGACCGTGCTTACGATATCTTCATATTTTTTACAGACGGCTCCGTCGTTTTCGCATATGGCGGTTACGTCCTTATAAGTCATTTTATGACGGCTTTTTATTACGCTTTTGAAAATTTTATAACAGGTGCGCGTGCCGTCTTTGTCAAATGTCATTACGCATGACAGCGCAAGTCTGTCCTCACCCTCGTTTAAGGAGCATATGCCGTTTGACAGCTCTTTCGGTAGCATGGGCAGTACTCTGTCGGGGAAGTAAACGCTTGTTCCTCTTGCGTAAGCTTCCTTGTCTAATGCGGTTTTGGGCTTTACGTAGTGGCTTACGTCGGCGATATGAATGCCGAGAACAAATTTCCCGTCCTTTATGTCAAGCGATACGGCGTCGTCAATGTCGCGCGTATCCGCGCCGTCTATCGTGAATATAAGTTTGTCGCGCAGATCCGTGCGTCCGTCCGCCGACGGCGTAATATTGACGGCTTGCGCTTCGGCTGTCACGGCTTCGGGGAATTGCTCTCTTAAACCGTGCTCACGTATTATTGCACGCTCTTCCGTCTGCAATTTGCCGCACTCGCCAAGTATTTCCGTTATTTTTCCGTTCGGCGCGCCGCCCGACCTGTAAGCGGTTATTTCGCACATAACCTTATTTCCGTCAACGGCGTCGAGGGAAAGAGAGGGGGCAATATTTACCTCCGGCAGACGCGTGTTGTCGGGGCGCACGTAAAGGCGGTTGCCGTCGGCGGTGAAAGTTCCCGCAAAGCGTTTAACGCCGCGCTTCAAAATTTTAATTATATACGCCTCGTCTTTGGTTCCGCGCACGGGCGCGGCGATAACCCTGTCCTTGTCGTATGCGCCGAAAAGCGATTTTTTCGGTACGAAAAAATCGCCCGAATACTTTTCCTTGTCGTCCGGCAGGACGAATGCAAAGCCGCCCTCGTTGCCCTGTACCGTACCGTAAAAGGCGCCGGCCTGTTTGCCCGTGCAGTATCTGCGCCTTGCGTCCCGCAGAATAGCGCCCTCTTTTTCAAGCTGCTTCAAGGCGGAAACGGCTTCTTTCTGCGCCTTTTTGTTTTTACCGACATAAGGCGCGGCGCGAAGTATTTCCTGCACAGTCTTGAAGCTAAGCTTTTCCTGTTTGATGTCGTTTAATAGTTTCTGTTTAATATCCATAATAAAATAAATAAGGCGGCTTTAAGCCGCCTTTAAACTGCATTTTTCAGGGAACAAGTAAGCAAATAATGTAGATAGCGATCGACAGAACGCCCAAAACGCCCATGCAGACCCAAGTCCATTTTTTAAGCTTACTTTCAATAGACTGTCCTCTGTTTTTACCGAAGAAAGTTTCGCTGGAAGCGGTAATACCCTGTATTCCGTCCGAATTGCTCTTTTGGAACAGCACCAAAAAAATGGTGACCAGCGCGGCAAGAAATATAATTATAAGGCATGCAACCGATAAAGTAATGTACAGCGTCCAGGCGGTGTCGCCCATACCCGCTGCGCCCTCGGGCCTCGACAGTAACAAACTAAGATTCATAAATCGTCCTCTGAATTTATTCTACTTGAAAAGTATATCACAGACGATTGTATTTTACAATCAATTTTATCCCGATTTTCTAAATTTTAAGCGTCTTTCTCCGAATTTATTTATAACGAATATGCCCGCGCATACAAGTAAAAGCGCCAAAAGGGTAAACCAAGATAAAAGCTGGTCCTTTTCGCCGAGAATCAAAGCGGAAAAAACCGCGCCGAAAATAGGGTTGGTGCTTTTGAACACCGCTATTTTTGACACTGGATTATACCGTAACAAGAAGCCCTGTAAGGTAAACGCGCACGCCGAAAGAAACGCCAGATACAGCAGCATGAAAATTCCGCCTGCGTTTACCCCGCCGAACGTTCCGCCCGCCGCAAGCCCGACTATAACCAAAATTATTCCGCCGAAAAGAAACTGGTATCCGCAAAGAGCGGTTGTGTCCTCGTGCTTGGAGAAAATTTTCACGAAGCCTGCGGCAATGGCGGAGGACAGCCCCGAAAAAATTACAAACCCCTCGCCGAGCAGAGTGAAGGAAAAGGAGAAGTCGCCGCCAAGATTAATAAGGACGACTCCGCCGAAGCCCAATATACAGCCGGCAAGCTTTACAAGAGTAAACTTTTCCGTCCTGAATATGAAGCACGCCGCCAAAATAGTAAAAAATACGCCCAGTCCGTTCAAAACAGAAGCTTTTACGCCCGCCGTGTGAGCAAGTCCTATATAAAAAAACGTATATTGCGCCACCGTCTGAAATAGCGAAACCACGCCTACGCGCCATAAATTTTTCGGCTTGGGTACAATAAATTTTCTCTTTAAAATACAGCCGAAAATTATTACGAGTATTCCCGCCAGAGAAAAGCGCGTTCCTGCAAACAGCATAAGCGACGGAACGCTGTCCGTGTTTACTTCAAAAAGCTTATAACCTATTTTGACGCAGGGGAAAGCGCTGCCCCATAAAATACAGCATATTATTGCGCCGACGCACACCACGTAATTTTTGGTGAAAAATTTTTCCGGTTCTTTCGTTATCACGTTATTATTATATTTCAATTTAAAAAATTAAGCAAACGCTTTGCCGCCCGATAACGTCAAATATGTAAACCGCCCGCGCACTATTATGCGCGGGCGGCAATTTGCAGCAACTTATTTAATTAAGCTTTTTCCGGTCATTTCTTTGGGAACGGGCAAGCCCATTACGGTTAAAAGGGTGGGGGCTAAGTCGGCGAGAACGCCGTCGCCGCGCAACTGCACGTTTTTGTATTTCTCGGAAACGAGAACCACGGGAACGGGGTTTGTGGTATGTGCGGTAAAGGGAGAGCCGTCCTCCGACAAAAGTCTGTCGGCGTTGCCGTGGTCTGCGGTAAGCAGTGCGGAACCGCCCATTTCCAAAATTTTGTCAAGAACTTTTTTAACGCACTCGTCAACCGTTCCCACGGCTTTAATCGCTGCGGGGATAACGCCCGTATGTCCGACCATGTCGCAGTTTGCGAAATTTAAAATAACCACGTCGAAATCTCCGCCGTCAAGCTCCTGTAAAACCTTGTCGGTTACAAGGTACGCGCTCATTTCGGGTTGTAAATCGTATGTCGCAACCTTGGGGGAGGGGATTAAATCGCGCACTTCGTTTTCATTGGGTGCTTCAACGCCGCCGTTGAAAAAGAAAGTTACGTGCGCGTACTTTTCGGTCTCGGCAATTCTCAGCTGTTTTTTGCCGAGCTTAGCAAGATATTCGCCAAGCGTGTTTTCCATAGATGTCTTGGGGAAAGCTGTTTCAACGCCTTCGAATGCGGCGTCGTAAACTGTGAAGCATACGTAAACGGGGTCAATATAACCTGTTTTTCTTTCAAACGCTTCGCCTTTGGGCACGATAAATTGCTTCTGCGATACCGCGCGCGTAATCTGCCTCGCCCTGTCGGGACGGAAGTTGAAGCAAATCACGCTGTCGCCCTTTTCCAAAAGTCCGACGGGTTTGCCGTTTTCAATTATTTTTATCGGTTTTATAAATTCGTCGGTTATGCCTTCCGCATAGCTTTCTTCAACGGCTTTTGCGGGGTCTGCGCACTGCTTGCCCTCGCCGAGGGTAAGCATGTCGTAAGCTTTTTCCACCCTGTCCCAGTTATTGTCCCTGTCCATGGCGTAGTATCTGCCGCAGACGGACGCGATTTTACCGACGCCGATATTTTTAATTTCGGCTTGCAGACTGCGTATAAAGTCCGCGCCGGAAGTGGGGGAAACGTCCCTTCCGTCCATAAAGCAGTGAATAAAAACGTCCTTAACGCCGCGCATTTTCGCCATTTTCAAAAGCGCGTAAACGTGCGTAATGTGGCTGTGAACGCCGCCGTCCGACAAAAGTCCGTACAGGTGAAGCTTTTTGTCTTTGGCGTTGTCCATAGCCTTTATAAGCGCGGGGTTTTCAAAAAAGTCCCCGTCTTTTATGGACTTGGTTATCTTCGTCAAATCCTGATAGACTATTCTTCCGGCGCCCATGTTGAGGTGTCCGACCTCGCTGTTGCCCATTTGTCCGTCGGGAAGTCCGACGCTCATGCCGCTTGCGCCGAGAGTGGCGGAGGGGTACTTTTTCATCAGCGCGTTTACGTTTTTGCTGCCGTTAAGCGCAATAGCGTTGCCTTTGCCGTCCGGCGCGAGCCCGTAACCGTCCATAATTATTATCGCGTAAGGTATCTTTTTAGCCATAAAATTCGTCCTTAAAAAGTTTTTCTTTTATAATATTACGCCTTTATTATATAGCACCGTGAAATTTTTGGCAAGTAAATGATGTCATTCGCTTAAACCCAATAAATAATCTACGCTTTCGTTAAAATATTGTGAAAGAATAATAAGGGCGGAGGCGGTAGGCTCCGCCTTTTCAAGCTCCCAGCGTGCAATGGAAGATTGGCTTATTCCGGTCGCTTTTGCAAGCGTCATTTGACTGAACCCTTTTTCTTCGCGCAGTTCCTTTAATCTTTTAGCAAAATTCATAAAATTATTATATGTAATTTAAGTCTTATTTGACTTGACAACCCGTATATGACTTGATATAATAAATGTGTTAAGTCAAATTTGACTTAACACAATAAAATTTACAAGGAGAAGAAATGAAAGAGTACAAAACAATGCGCATAAGCCCTGACGAGGAGGTTTCGGTAATTGAAACGCTTGCCGTGTTCGGGTGGAAATTAGAGGATTCGAAAGAAATATATAACGAGAGTAGCGAAATTGTCGGCGTAAACGTAGATACAAAGGTAAAGACATATGGCGACGGAATTATAGGCGGCTTTATGGCGGGCTGGAACGGAGACGAAGGAAAGGTAGAAAGAAATGTTGCGGTCAAAACAGAAAAAAAGGTTACGCATTATGTTTCTTTGCGTTTTTCGCGTGAAACGTCTTCAAAAAATTATACAAGACTTAAAGAGCTTGAGGAGGAATATTTTCGTGGCGACGGGGCTAAGAATTATCTTCCGCTTCCGAAAAAGCCTGTTGTTTTTACCGTTATCGCCTCCGTCGCACTTGCTATAATTTTAATTTCGCTGTGCACTCTTTTTATCGGTGCGCAAGCCGAAATATGGGAAATAGTCGTTTGCGTTATCGTGCCGGTAGTGCTTATACCGCTTTTGATTGTTTTTTGGGTGAAGTATTCGAAGAAGAAATGTTTTGCAATCGAAGAAAACGAAAACCGCCGTGTTTATAATGAACAATGCAGACAAGCATATGATAAACGTGTTAAGGAAATAGTTGAGGAATGTGTTTACTTAAACGAGGAAAACGACAGATTGCAAAAAGTACAGTAATTTAAACGCAAAACTCAAAAATCCCGACCTGAAAAGGTCGGGATTTTTTCCGTTTATATATATTATTTATCGAAGTTTACGATTTTTGCAAAGTCAAGCTTTAAGGAAGCTCCGCCTATTAGTCCGCCGTCTATGTCGGGCTGAGCCATAAGCCCCTTGCAGTTGCCCGCGTTCATGCTTCCGCCGTAAAGTATTCTTACACGGTTCGCGTCCTTTACGCTGAACATTTTGGAAAGCTTCTTTCTGATAAACTTAATAGTTTCCTGCGCCTGTTCGTCGGTTGCGGTCTGACCTGTGCCGATAGCCCAGACGGGTTCGTAAGCTATGACAAGCTGCTTGACGTCCTCAACGCCGTGCAAGCCGAATTCAAGCTGACGGCTAAGCACTTTTTCTGTATCTCCGGCAGAGCGTTCCGACAGAGTTTCGCCTATGCAGACAATGGGGGTAAGCTCGTTTTTAAGCGCTGCCAAAGTGCGTTGGTTAACGGTGTCGTTGTTTTCGCCGAAGTACTGCCTTCTTTCGCTGTGACCGATAATTACGTATTTAACGCCGTAATCTTTAAGCATATCTGCGGAAATTTCACCCGTGTACGCGCCGGAGGCCGCCCAGTGCATATTTTCCGCGCCTATTTTTATTTTAGAGCCCTTTGCGGCTTTCGTCATAGCCGGTATTAAAATTGCGGGTACGCAAAGGCAGACGTCGCACTTTGCTTCCTTAACAAGCGGTTTAAGCTCGGTAATAAGTTTGGTTCCCGAAGCAACCGTCATATTCATTTTCCAGTTGCCGGCTATAAAAGCTTTTCTTGACATATTAATCTCCTTTATTTTTTCTCGTTAAGGCAAGCGATGCCGGGGAGGACCTTTCCTTCGAAAAGCTCCAACGACGCGCCGCCGCCCGTCGAAATGTGCGTCATTTTATCCGCATAACCAAGCTGTTGAACAGCCGCCGCGGAGTCACCGCCGCCGATTATGGTCGTGCATTTTCCGTTTACAGCCGCCAAAGCCTCGGCAACTGCGATTGTACCCTTTGCAAGAGTGGGGTTTTCGAAAACGCCCATGGGGCCGTTCCAGATGACTGCCTTTGCGGAGGCAACCTTGTCGGCGTAAAGCTTTCTCGTCTTTTCGCCTATATCCATACCCATTTTATTAGCGGGTATCGCGTTAGAAGGAACGGTTTCAACCTGAATTTTTTCGTCTATCGGCTCGGGGAAGCGGTCCGTCACAACGGTGTCGACGGGAAGTAAAAGCTCCTTACCGGACTTTGCCGCTTTTTCTATCATCTGTTTGCAGTAGTCTATTTTTTCTTCGTCTAAAAGTGAGGTTCCCACTTCATAGCCCTTTGCTTTGAGGAAGGTGTAAGCCATGCCGCCGCCGATAATCAGCGTGTCGCATTTTTCCAGAAGATTGGAAATAACGTTCAGCTTATCCGCAACTTTCGCGCCGCCCAAAATAGCGACGAAGGGGCGCTTGGGGTTTTCAAGCGTGTCGGCCATTACTTCAAGCTCTTTTTCGATAAGGAAGCCGCAAACCGCTGTTTTGATAATACCGTATTCGACGATAGCTGCGGTGGAGGCGTGGGAGCGGTGCGCCGTGCCGAACGCGTCGTTTACGTAAATTTCGGCATTGTATGCAAGGGCTTTGCAGAAGGCCTCGTCCTTTTTTTCTTCCTCCCAGTGGAAGCGGAGGTTTTCTATAAGAACGGCTTCACCGTCTTTGAGATTGTCGCGCTTCTTATTTGCGTCGGCGCCGATAACGTCGGTTGCAAAGATTACTTTGCCGTTCAAAAGCTCGTTAAGTCTTTTCGCAACGGGCGCAAGCGTAAGCTTTTTCGGTTCGTCCTTTTTCGCTTTTTCTATAATTGCTTCCTTTGTGGTTTCGCCCGCGTCGACCTTTTTCTGGTCTTTTTTATTGAGTTTGACTTCTGCGGAAAAAACGGAGTGCGGCTTGCCCATGTGCGAGCAAAGCGTAACCCTCGCGCCCGCGTCAAGCAGGTACTTTATAGTAGGCAGCGCGCCCTGAATTCTGTTTTCGTCGGTAATAACACCGTCCTTCATGGGTACGTTGAAGTCGCAGCGTACAAGCACGTTTTTGCCCTTTAAATCTTTGAGGTCTTTTACGGACATCTTGTTCATTGTTTAAAGCTCCTTGTCAATAAATATTTTTTTACTTAATAAGTATAAATCAGCCGCATTTAAAAGTCAAACAAATGTAAACTTTTATGG
>CAJTRW010000012.1:0-30007 GCA_910578765.1 uncultured Christensenella sp. | reverse complement strand
CGATAAGACGGTGCGCCCAGAGTTTACTGCCGAAAGCCCGTTTTACCATGCAACCGACTTTATTCAAAACAATAAAATTTATAAAAATTTCAATTATGACGAGTTGCCGCCGTCTACCGACCCTTATGAAGAATTTGAAAGATATTACAAAACGCAGTTTAAAGAGGTTTCCGATATGCAGTTCTACGTTTTAGATCTTGGCGAACCGTGCGGGGATATGGCGACGGACAGACGGCGTAGCTGCAGTATTTACGGGAATTTAAATACGGAAGAAAAACTCGAAAACCCCTTTCTCAGTCAATCCGTAGAGATTTATGATAAAGAACTCGGCGGTTATCACGATAAAGAATTATATTGGAAAGACGGCTGGACTAATTGGAGTATAATTTTTTCGATTTTTTGTGCCCCGGTCGAACGCGAAGCCGAAGGAGAGTTGCGGTTGGAATTCGGAACATTAAACGCGGGTACAAATTGGTTTTATAATTATTACGTTAATTTATATATAGGCAATATATGTACGGCTACATGCTATTACGTCGAAGGCGTAAAAATACCGCTGAGCTGGTATGAAAACTACTTTAAAAATAATTTGATTTACGGAGGAAATATATGAATTTAAAATGTTTGGCAGTTTCGGCTTTCTTTGCTTTGACATTTGGTGGGTCGTATTGTACTGAAACAAGTGCAGTTGCGGAGCAGGTAAAACAAAATGCTGTGTATTTAACAGAAGCGGTCGAAAACGGTCGCGATTATGAAATTGCACCGACTAAGGGAACGGTAAGTTATTCGACTGCTATTTCTTCGGGCGAGCCGAATACTTTTTTGCAAGCATACTTTAATTGTCTTAAGACTAATATGGGGGAAAATTATAAAGGTTCTTGCGGGTATGTGGCTCTGGGAATGCTACTGTCATACTACGATACTTTTTTAAATGATGATATAATTCCGGAACAGTACGATGTTGTATCTTTTGGAAGTGAAACGGATATGATTGCAAGACACAATTCCCCTGGTATCTATAATGATATTATTACTGCATCAGATTGCGCTGTGTACAATAAAACTAATGTGTATGATTTAAGTGCTTCAGAATATTTTAATTTTATTTCTAAACAGGTAAATTATTCGTTGCATGCGAAGTTGATTTCTATTGGAGAGACTGCGGGGAATTATAATTATAAGTCTGACAAAAATCCTGCAGGAACAACGCATAGTGATAGAGAATCAACATTAATTTCTTATCTGCGTTGGGCAGGCTTTAGCGCGAACGATTTTTCAATAGTTGGCAAAGAGAGATCATCTGTCGGTATTCTTACAAGCAGCGATGATGTTAAAAAGTTTGTAAAGTCTTACATAGATAAGGGTTATCCTGTTTTGGTCGGTCTTGAAAATACCGATACGGGTGCCAGACATGCGTGTATAGCGTATAGTTATGACGACAATGATGTGTATTTGAATATGGGTTGGAGTGGAGGCAATGAACACGTTCCAGTGTCTTTACGTTATAACAGATATAATAGCGCTTTTATTATAGACTGGAAATTAGCACATGAACATACTAATAATTATGCGGTACGTAAGTCCAGTATTGATGGTATGCCTTCAACTAAATTTTATTGTTATGATGATAGTCATATAGTTACAAGCGGACATAGACATCAATTTACAAACAGATATAAACAATATAATTCTTCTATGCATACGGCTTATTGTTTGTGCGGGCAGCATATTAACGAGTATCATTCGTTTAATGTAAAAGTTCCCGTAGTTATGTCAACTTCTAAATTATGTGAACATTGCGGTTATTATGTTCCTGGTGGCGGCGGTAGCGAGATTGTTTAAATAAAAATAATCTTTATTGATATAAAAATGCATTTGACTTGATATAGCCGAATGCATTTTTATTTTTAACCGCGCAAACTGTTGAATAAATCTTTAAAGTATGCTATAATTCTGTAAACAGTATAAGGCAAAGTGTGTTTATGAAAATCTGCGTTGCGGGTCTGGGGCTTATCGGCGGCTCTATGTGTTCAGCCCTTAAAAGAGCCGGTCACGCCGTCGACGGTTGGAACCGTTCTCCGCAGGCGGCTTGCTATGCCGTTGAAAACGGAATTATAGACGCGCAGGCGGACGGCTTTACGCGGTACGACGTCGTTTTCGTTGCGTTGCCGCCGCAGGCAACGGTTGATTTTATAGACAACACGCGCTTTAAAAGCGGTGCGATAGTTTCCGATATTTGCGGCGTTAAGGGTTTTATAGAAAATCACGTGTATTCCGTGCCGCGCAATTTCCGTTACGTCGGCTGTCACCCTATGGCGGGGAAAGAGGTTTCGGGTATAGAAAACGCCTGCGCGGATTTGTTCGACGGTGCAAGTATGATTATAACGCGTCGGAACGAAACGGACGCTGACGCGGCGGATAAGGTTATCGATCTTTCCCGCGATATGGGCTTCGGCCGCGCCGTGCTGTGTACGGCAAAGACGCACGACGAAAAAATCGCTTACACGTCTCAGCTTGCCCACATTGTTTCAAACGCCTACGTAAAAAGTCCGTCGCTTAAAAACTGTATTTGCTTTACTGGCGGCAGCTTTCAGGACATGACAAGGATTGCGGGCGTAGACGAAAACGTATGGGCTTCGCTCTATCTGAACAATGCGGAAAACGTCGTCGCCGAAATAGACCTGCTTGTCGACTCTCTTACGCGGGTTAAGGAGGCGGTTCTCGAAAAGGACAGCCGAAAGCTTAAAAGTATCCTTGCGGAGGGGCGCTCGCTTTTTGCAGGCTCGGAAAAGACGGTTTCGGACGCGGATATAAGCGTTAAAAAATTAAATTGATTTTTTTACTTGTAAGTTATAATAAGATAAATACGGATAATGCTATGAAGTGCAGGGTTGTATTCGATAACGGACGTGCGGACGGTCGGTTTTCGTCCGAAGGGGAGCTTAATTGCGACGGCAACGCATTTTCGCTGGAATACGTTTTGGACGGCGACAAATGCCGTCTGTGCTATCGCGGCGGCATACTTACGCAAAGACGTTGCGGAAAAGTCAATCTGGATATGTCTTTCAGTGAAAACGCGGAAACAGGTTGCATAATAAAGGACGGCGATGCTTCCGGCAGAATAGATATTTTCACCGGTAAACTTAACGCCGTAACAGACGAAGGCGGAGTAAAAGTTTTCGTCGATTATACTCTCGGCGGAGAAAGAAGCACGCTCCGTATTTCGGCGGAAGCGGTAAATTAAAGCAAACGGAAAAAATCCGGCATGGGGGCGTCGCCCAAATACAAGCGTCGGAAAATTTATTTACAATGGTTATAGAATATCTCGGTCATTCATGTTTCAAACTTACGGAAAGCACGGGTACGTCCGTGGTATGCGACCCGTACGGCGACGTCGGGTACGTCATGCCGCAGGTTTGCGCGGACGCGGTTACTGTTTCGCACAGACATTACGACCATGACAATACTGCGGCTGTCGGCGGCAATCCTACGGTGATAGATGCGGAAAACGTGCGCAGTCTGCCCGGGGTTGAGATAAGCGCCGTGAAAAGCTTTCACGACGGACAGCGCGGCAAAACGAGGGGGGAAAACGTCATATTCAAATTCCGCATGGACGGAATAGACGTGTGTCATTTAGGCGACCTCGGCGAGGCTTGCACTGCGGAGTTGATAGATTCCATTCTTCCCGTAAACGTACTTCTTATCCCCGTCGGGGGCAATTATACCATAGACGCGGAAATGGCTAAGGAATACGTGGACAGGATTATGCCGGATATCGTAATACCTATGCACTACCGTACAAAGGGGTGCAATCTGGATATAGACAAGGCGGAAAAATTTCTCTGTCTGTTTGACGGCGATAACGTTTCGGAAACGGACGGAAGCTCGCTTGAACTTATGCGCAGCGATTTGATAGACGGAGAAACGAAAGTAGTTGTATTGAAAAGGCGGTAATTATGACCGAATCGGAAAAGTTACTGAATCAGCTTGCCGGTAGGCTCGGTGCGAAAACCATACACGAGCTGCGTCAGGTAGCGCGCGCTGTCGGCGTCAAATGTCCCGCCGCCGGCAAAAAAGACCGTCTGGTGGAGGACTGTCTCGGTATAGCGGCGGGGAAAATAAACCCCGTCCCCAAAAAGGCGGACGGCGGATTGGTCGGCGCGCCGCCGAAATCGCATGAATACGACAGGCAGCTCGTTACCGACATACTCGCTTGCAGGGAAAAACTGAATATAGTCTGCCCCGCCGCCGAAGAAGAAGCCGAAAGTATTGCGCTTACCGTAAACAGCGGCAACGCGCACCTTTTGGACTTTACTGCGGAAGGCATACTCGAAAAAAGCGCGGAGCTGTGGTTCATGCGCACCGGCTTGGCGGATACCCGCAAGGATATTTTCGTCAACGAAAAGCTTGTAAACCGTTACGGACTGCGCGAGGGCGACGTTCTTTGCGGCAGATGCGTGCGGGAAGAAGTAGATGAAATTGCGGGGCTTGCCACCGTTACGTCTGTCAACGGCGGCAGTCCCGAAAATGCGCCGAACAGGAAAAAGTTCGATAATCTTATACCCGTTTACCCCGATAAGCGGTTTGTAACCGCGCTCGGCGCGGACGACGTTGCGGGCAGAATGTTGGATTTGTTCGCCCCCGTGGGCGCCGGACAGTTGGCTTTTATTACCGGCGACAGGGGTAGCGGCAAGTCGGAATTTCTTAAAAACGTAGCTTCCGGCATTGCGAAAAACAATGCAGAAGTAAAACTTGTGCTTCTTTTGATTGACGTGCGTGCGGAGCAGGCGGCGGATTACAAACGTTCTTTCCCCAAAGCGAAAATTTTTTCTTCCGCTTTGGGGTGCGACGAAAGCAACCACGTGCGCTGCGCCCGTTTGGCTTCCGAGCACGCAAAAAGACTTGCCGAGCAGTCAAAAGACGCCGTTATTATTTTGGACGGCTTGACCGAGCTTGCAAGGGCATATAATTGCAGCGCCGGCAGGGTATACACCGCGTTGGACACTTCCGCGCTTAATAGTGCAAAAAAATTCGTATCAATTGCGCGCAATACTCAGGACGGCGGCTCGGTTACTATAATTTCCTCGCTGTCTACAGGCGGCGACGCCGTCGACGAAGCTGTTTTTTCGGGTCTTAAAGGCGCGTGCAATATGCGCGTCGAGGTTGCGGAAAAGTATGCGGACGCACCGTTCGATATTTACGCTTCATACGCTTCGGACGATAAAAGACTTTTGTCGGAAAGCGAATTCAAAGCGGCTGTAAAGCTCCGTTCGCAGGGAACGGGAGACGCGTTTTTAAAGACGCGTTCCAACAAAGAGCTGTGCGCGCTTTTAAACGATAAAAATTAGACAGGTACATTATGGCGGATAAAAACGCGTTTATCGACAAGGTAAAAATAACTGTAAAATCGGGCGACGGCGGTGACGGAATGAATTCCTTCAAGTCGTTCAAGGGCAAGCCCGCCTGCGGACCCGACGGCGGCGACGGCGGAAACGGCGGGCGCGTTTACATGCTTGCGGACGCAAGCATGAACGACTTGCTTTCTTTTCGTTACACAAGCAAATATTTTGCGGGCGACGGCGAGCGCGGCGGCACTAATAAATGCTTCGGAAAATACGGCGCCGACGTAATAATAAAAGTACCGGTGGGAACGGTTGTCCGCGACGCGGACACCGATACGGTAATTTGCGACATGTTTTCCGACGGCGAAAAGAAGCTTATCGCCGAGGGCGGGCGCGGCGGTAAGGGAAACGTCCGTTTTACGACCGCCAGAAGGCATGCGCCGAATTTCGCGCAAAAGGGTGAAAAGACCGAACCGCACGTTCTTATACTCGAACTTAAAGTTATTGCCGATTTGGGCATAATAGGTTTCCCCAACGTCGGTAAATCCACGCTTCTTTCCAAAATTTCGGCGGCGCGTCCCAAAATAGCGGATTATCATTTCACTACGCTTTCGCCCAATCTCGGCGTGGTCAAATATTACGAGGAAAGCTTTGTCGCGGCGGATATTCCCGGGCTTATAGAGGGCGCGGCTGACGGCGCGGGGCTCGGTCATGACTTTCTCCGCCATATAGAGCGCACCCGCATGCTGTTGCACGTCGTGGACGTTTCCGGCATAGAGGGGCGCGACCCGATAGAGGATTTCATAAAAATAAACAACGAGCTTTCTTCTTACAGCCCTGCTTTGGCAAAGCTTCCGCAGATAGTCGCGCTCAACAAGTGCGATATTTACGGCGCGGAGGAAAAAGTAAAGTCGTTTAAAAAGAAGTTCGGCAGGAAGTACAAAATATTTACTTTAACCGCGTTGAACGGCGGCGGAGTTAAAGAACTTATAGAGGGAGTTTTTTCCGTATTGAAAACTCTTCCTCCCGTGCGCCGCATTGAAAGCGACGAAAGCTTCACCTATACCAAAAGCGGCGATCTCGGCTTCGAAATTTACAAAGACGGCGAGGCGTTTGTGGTTGTGGGCGCGCTTGTCGATATGCTGTGCCGCAACGTTTCTTTAAACGACCCCGATTCCATGGCGTACTTCCAGAAAATTTTAAGGGAAAAAGGGGTTATTTCCGAGCTCCGCAAACTGGGAATAGAAGAAAACGCGACTGTCATAGTAGGCGACGTCGAGTTTGAGTTTGTGTCGTAAATTAAAATAAAAAATACTTTTGATACGGAGAAATTATGCTGACTTCAAAACAGCGCAGTAAACTTAAAAGCCTTGCCGCAAACTTGTCGCCCATAGGTCAGGTAGGTAAAGACGGCATAGGCGAAAACATGCTTGCAAGCTTTTCGGACTGCCTTGAAAAGCGCGAGCTTATAAAAATAAACATATTGGAAAACGCCGACGGCGAGCCGCAGGCGTTGGGAAGGGGGCTTGCGGAAAAGCTTTCCGCAGAGTGCGTTATCGTTATAGGCAGAAAAGCGGTCTTATACCGCAGGTCGTCAAGAAAGGACGCCGAGCATATAGTTTTGGACTGATTTAAGCCAAAACAAGCGTGACCGCGGCAAGTATAAGCATTATGCTTCCGCTTATAATATAGTAGATAGGAAAAAAAGTGAAATAGCTGAGCGCAAGTAACGCCGCGCCCGACCAGAAAAGAGGAGCGCAGATTTTTCTGTTAAAACGCATTTTTATCCGTTTGAACACGTTTATTTTTTTCGCGCCCTCGTAAATATATTTTTCGGGAAGAAGCTTTTTTTCTTCAAGCAGTGCGTAAACGTAATCAAGCTGTTTTATTTCTATGGAAAAATTTTCCGCCAAAGCGGCGGCTTCCGGCGCTACCGCACAGCAAAACAGTAATTTCTTTTTTTCGGTTTTGGTTTTGATGATTGCGGCAACGTCGTCCTCGCACAGCGGTTGCATTTTGAAGTTTACAAAATAAACGCAGTCGTCGGTTAAAATTTTACCGTTTTTTATTACCGGCTTGTCGCCGTCGGCTTTAAGGCAGTCCGAAAGCAGCGCGCACACATAAGCGTCGGACGAGAGGGAAAGGTGCAGGGCAAGCAGTTTTTTATTCTTTTCATTGCGTGAGATAAGCAGCTTTTTATTCTGTTTGCGGCTTATGTACAAAAAGCCGAGCGCCCCGAACAGCAAACATGCCGTCACGGCGAATACAAGCGCGATAACCGCGTTTTTTGTGTAGTATCTTATAGCTGTGAAAAACAGCAGAAAGGCGCACGCTCCCGCAAAAAGAGTGTCCAGTAAAAGCGGTAAATTTATTCTTCTCATGCGCAAATTATTGACAATATAAAGTTTAAATATACGGAATGAAAATCGCACTTTTCGGCGGGTCGTTCAATCCCGTCCACAAAGAACATGTAAATATCGTAAAAGCGGCGGTCGAAGCGTACGGGTTAGACAGGGTTATAATTATTCCGACTTTTATAACGCCCGATAAAGCCGCAAGAGCCGTTTCACCCTCGGCGCGGCTTGAAATGTGCCGTCTGGCGTTCGGCGGGGTGGAATGCGCCGAGGTGTCCGATTACGAAATTACAAAAACGGACGTAAGCTATTCCTATATAACATGCCGTCATTTCAGGGAAATTTATCCCGATGGCGAGCTGTATTTTATTCTCGGCGCGGATATGCTTGAAAATTTTCCACGCTGGAAAAACCCGCGGGAAATTCTAAAATGCGTAAATTTACTTGTCTGCGCGAGAGAGAACGGCGAAAGTCTGATTGCGGCGTGTAAAACGTTTAAAGATGCGTTCGGCTTTAAGCCCGCAACTTTCGGTTACGTCGGCGGCAAGGTCAGTTCCACGCGCGTGCGCGTTTTGGCTTCACTGGGCGAAAGCGTGGAGGAGTTTACGGGGGAAATGACCGCAAACTACATTTCCCGCAATAAGATATATCTGCTTCCGCGCTTGCACGAAGTAAAAAATTATCTTACGCCGTCGCGCTGGCGGCACACCTTGCGCGTTGCGGAAATGGCGGCTGAAAACTGCGCCCGTTTGAAAATAGACGAGGTGACCGCCGTAACCGCCGCGGCTTTGCACGACTGCGCCAAGTATTCGGGCGCGGACGCGGCGGAGCTGAAAGGCTTCGTCTGTCCGAAAAACGTTCCCGATACCGTCGTTCATCAGTATGCGGGGGCGTATGTTGCAGAACGGGTTTTCGGTATAACGGATAAAGAAATTTCTGCCGCAATCGCATGTCATGCCAGCGGCAGGAAGAACATGTCGCCGCTCGACAAGCTTATTTATCTTTGCGATATGTTGGAGGGCGGACGTAATTTCGACGGAGTCGAAGAACTGCGTAAAATATTCGCGCGGGACATAGACGAATGTCTTTGCGCCGCATTAAAACACCAGATCGATTATCTTGAATCTTCGGGCGCGGAAATTTATCCGCTAACGAAAGAAGCATACGAATTTATAAAAGGAAAATATAATGGAAAGTAAGGAAAAAACAAATTTAATATGCAAAATTTTATCCGCCGGCAAAGCGGTCGGCATCGTATATATCGCGGTGGAGGACAAGACAAGCCTTTGCGATTATTTCGTTATAGCGGGCGGCAGGTCTAAAACGCAGGTCAAGTCGCTTGCGGAAAATTTGGAAGAAAAGCTTAAAAAAGAGCATAATTTAATCCCGCAACGGCGCGAGGGCGTGCAGGGCGGTAGATGGGCTGTATTGGATTACGCCGACGTAATCGTACACATTTTCGGCGACGAGGAAAGGGACTTTTACCGCCTTGAACGAATTTGGGAAGACGGCGCAAATCTTACGCGGTACGAAGACTGATTATTTTTTGAACTGAATTTCTTTCGGTTCGGAATAACCGGACTTTTTTACGCGTTTTTTCTCTACAATATAATATACGGGCTGCGTTTTCGGCGCAGGCGCGGGTTTTTCTTTGGGCGGCTCGGGCGGCTTCTTTTTAAGGCTTTTCAAGCCTATGTAAGCGAACCTTACAATGTGTACGAGAATAAAACAAACCGCGAAAGTCAAAAACAAATACAATATACCTATAAACATGGTCAAATTATAAGCAATGTGCGGAAACGTAAATTGTTTAAAAAAATAAAATAATGTAATAAAAGGTAAAAAATTATGACAGAATCCGAACAAATGGACGACGAGGAAAAATTGCGTTTTGAGGAGTTCAAAAGAAAAATAAACGGCGAAGCGGCGCGCGCGCAGGTCGGCAAGCTGGAATACACACTGACCGAAGCTTCATCGGACAAGGCTGTAATCCGCCGCGCCTGTCAGGACGCAACTCTTTTGGGGCTTGGCGCCGTATGCGTTCTTCCCGCTCTCGTAAAGCCTTGCGTGTCCTTCTTGGGGACAGACCCGCAGGTTTCGCTTATTGCCTGCATATCTTACCCGCACGGGGGAGATTCTACCAAGATAAAGGTTGCCGCCGTAAAGCAGGCTATTAAGGACGGCATTGACGAGTGCGAGGTGACCGCTCCCATATCGTACATTAAGGACGGCAACTGGAATTACGTCAAGCGTGAATTCAAAAAACTTAAATCGGCTTCCAAAGGGCGCGGAATAAGGATAAATCTCGAAAGCGTACTGTTGACCGAGCAAGAGCTTGTCAAGGTCTGCAATATCGCCGCGGCGGTCGGCATAACCGCGCTCAGGACGGATTCCGGCTTTTACGGCGGCGGCTTCGACGCGGAAATTGTTTCGCGCATAAAGGCGGCGGTTAAAGATAAATGCACCGTAAAAGCGGACAATGTAAACACACTGACGGAAATGCAGACGGCGGTCGACATGGGCGCGGGCGTAATAGGCAGTAAAAACGCCGTGGACCTTGCGCGTCTTATTTTAAAATCTGTCGAAGAATAAAACAAAAAAATTTGCTTTTAAATTTATAATCCGCTATTGACTAACAGGTTTTGCGGCGTTATAATAAAAGCCGTTAATAAATTTTTAAATCATACGTTCAGGAGGGTTCTATGGCTTACAAAACAAAGGAGTGGCGCAACGAAATGCGCGTCACGGTCGATTATAATTATATGATGTCCAAATCGCTCGGAGACGAGGGAATTAAAGATTCCGAGCTGCGCGCCGTAAAGGAAAGCGCGGAACGGGCTTTCGAATACGTTCGTCTGAACCGCGGCAGAGACGACTTGTTCATGGGCTGGACAGAGCTTCCTTACAACCAGGACGCAATCGTCGCCGATATTTTGGAAACTGCTAAAAAGGTAAGGAAAAAATTCAAGTACTTTGTCGTTCTCGGCATAGGCGGAAGCGCTCTCGGTCCCATAATGGTATTCAATGCGCTTAAACATCTGCACTATAACGAGCTTTCGCCCCAAAAGCGCAACGGTCCCAAATTTTACGTAGAGGACAACGTCGACCCCGTAAGAATGCAGGCGCTTTTAGACGTTATCGAACCCGAAAAAACCTGTTTTAACGTTATTTCCAAATCCGGCGCCACAAGCGAGACGATGACCCAGTACCTAATTATCGCGGACATTTTAAAAAGCAAAGGCGTAAATCTTCCCGAAAACATAATATTCACTACCGACGCCAGCCGCGGCAATCTTATAAAAATAGACGAGTCCTTCGGCGGTGCGTTTAAAAAATTCGTCCTTCCCGACGGTGTGGGCGGCAGATTTTCCGAGCTTTGCCCCGTCGGACTTCTTCCCGCGGCGGTTTTGGGTATAGATATAAAAGGCATGCTCGCCGGGGCGGCGTACATGGACGGGCTTTGCTCAAAACCCAATATATCCAAAAATCCCGCGCTTGCCTGTGCGGTTTTGCAGTACATAACAATGAAGCAGGGTAAAAATATAAACGTTTTAATGCCCTATTCGGACAACCTTAAGCTCATGGCGGACTGGTATTGTCAGCTTTGGGCGGAGTCTCTCGGTAAAGCTGTAGATTACGAAGGCAAAAAAGTGAACGCGGGCACAACGCCCGTCAAAAGCTTGGGCGTGACCGACCAGCACTCGCAGGTTCAGCTTTACATAGAAGGACCTTTCGATAAGGTAATAACCTTCATTTCGGTTGAAAAATACGCGTGCGAAATGCCTATCGCGCACGGTTGCGAGGATATTCCCGACGTCGGCTTCCTCGGCGGGCACACCATGCAAGAGCTTATTCAGGCGGAAAACAAAGCTACGGCTTACGCTTTGATGCGTGCCGGCAGGATGAATTATACTATTAAAATGCCTGCCGTGAACGAGTTTACTCTCGGTCAGCTTATGTACCTGCTCGAATTGCAGACGGCTTATACGGGCGCGCTTCTCAATATAAATACGTTTAACCAGCCCGGCGTCGAAAACGGCAAAAAGGCTACGTTTGCGCTTCTCGGTAAAAAGGGCTACGAGGCGCAGAAAAGGGAAATGGATTCCGCGCCCGCACTGGACGGAAAGTATATAGTTTAATGTGTCTTTTAACAGCCTTTTTATGCGACAGAGTCGCGTTCGGCAGGCGTTACGATAAAAATCCGCTTTTGAAATATTTTACCGCGGAGGATTTCGGGCTGGAAGCCGAACAAATTTCTTCGGGTAAATTTTTGAACGGTTTTATCTATAAAAATGTAAAAGCCGCTCAAAACGGCAAAGTAATTGTATTTTGTCACGGAATGGGTCCGGGGCAAATAGCATATACAACCGAAATAGCGTATTTCTGCAATATCGGTTATACTGTGGTTGCGTTCGACGTCAAAGGTTGCAATTTTTCCCGCGGGAGAAATATAAAAGGAATGTACGAGGGCGTTAATACCGCCGTCGCCGCAATAGATTTCGCGCGGTCGCGCTTCCCCGAAGGGAAAATTTATCTTGTCGGGCACAGTTGGGGCGGGTACTCCGCTTTGTGTGCTTCCGCAGAGAGGAGTGTAAACGCCGTAGTGGCGATATCCGCGCCGGAAACTCCGTCCAAGACCACTATGTACGGCGCCGTAAACTTCGGATTGCCCAAACCTTTGGCGGCTGTGCTTCGACCTTTCTGGTGGATAATAAATTTATTCAAGTACGGCGCAAAGGGCAACGCAAACGCCGCAAAACGAGCGGTAAAAAGCGGTGTTCCGACGCTGCTTGTTCACGGCGGCGCCGATAACGTCGTCAATGCAAAAAACGCGGCTTATGCGCTGGCCGACGGAGAAAATATTACCAAATATTATGCGCATGGCAAAAAGCACAACCCCTACAATACGGTTGCCGCGGAAAATAAGCTTGCCGAGCTTCAAAGCGGCTTAATGCGCGTTAAAAAAATGACTGAGCAACAGAAAGACGAGTTCTTTTCAAATTTCGATTATTCCGCCGCCACAGAAGAAGACGGGGAAGTTATGAATGCTATTGCGGAATTTTTAAATAAACAAAAAACCCAGCCGCCGCGCTTTCTAAGCGCGGCGGCTTTTACTATATATACGATAACGGCGGAATATTTTTATTGTAATTCGCGTTCTTCCAATATGTTTTTTATTGTGTTTATATCGGTAACCGCGTCGCATAGGGCGTTTATTATGACGCCTTTTTTTATCGGGTATTTTTTGGTTCTCGTTTTAAATTGGTCACAGCTTTCGTGTTTGTCGCAAATTTTATCATGCTTCCAACACCGGCCGAATTTCTCCCTGTAAAATCCGCAATATGTTTTGGAGTAATATCCCCTGAAATAGTCGCATGAAGAACATTCTTTTGCCATAATTAAGCTCCTGATATTTTATAAGGAAATAATAACATAACTTTTATTGCTTTTGTTTCGAATTGAGTATCCTCATTTTTTTATTGAAAAAATAAGGATACTTATATTTTAAGTCAACCATGAAAGTATTTAATATAATTGAATTATGAAATCAAGTCTTAGAATTAAAGAGTTAAGATTGGAAAATCAACTTACGCAAAAGCAACTTGCCGATAAAGTCGGTTATAGCGCTTCAATGGTTACACGTTGGGAAAAAGGGGAGTGTGAGCCGACGGCAAGCGCGATAGTCAAACTTTCTAAAGCTTTAAACTGCACAACCGACTATCTTTTGGGTAAAAGCGATATTTAATTGCATTTTAAAAAGCCCCGTGCATCGCACGGGGCTTTTTATATATTTAATTATTTGCCTGCAAGTTTTTTGTAGTTTTCAATTCTTTCCTTAGCGGATTCTTCCGTTCTCTTGAACAGGTCGTTTGCAACGTCCGCGCCCTGGGTTTTTACGAGGGAAGCGTAACGCGTTTCTCCTGCAAGGAAAGCCTGGTAGTCGCCCGTCGGGTCTTTGCTGTCAAGCGTAAATTTCTCGCCGTCGGGGTTGTATCTGTAAAGCTGCCAGTAACCGCAGTCGACCGCCGCTTTTTCTTCAAGCTGGCTCTTGGTCATATTGATGCCGTGGTTAATGCAAGGCGCGTAAGCGATGATAAGGGAAGGACCGTGGTAAGCTTCCGCCTCGGTCAAAGCCTTTAAAAGCTGTGCGGGGTTGGAGCCCATTGCAACCTGAGCCACGTAAACGTAACCGTAGGATTTTGCAATCATGCCCAAATCCTTTTTCTTAATTCTCTTACCTGCGGAAGCAAACTTCGCAACCGCGCCTATATTGGTGGCTTTGGAAGCCTGACCGCCCGTATTGGAGTAAACTTCGGTATCGAGTACAAGAACGTTTACGTCCTCGCCGCTTGCAAGTACGTGGTCTAAGCCGCCGTAGCCGATGTCGTAGGCCCAGCCGTCGCCGCCGAAGATCCAAATGGATTTCTTTGCAAGGCAGTCTTTGTCGGCAATAATTTCTTTAACGAGCGCGTCCGCCTCGCACCCGCAATTATTGCAACCTTCCAGCGCGGCAAGAAGTTCCGCGCTCGCTTTTTTGGAGGGTTCTCTGTCTTCAAACGCTTTGAGATACTGTTCGCAAAGCTTTTTGCCTTCGCCGCTCCAAAGGGTAGCAAGCTTTTCAACCTTCGCCTTTACGGCGTTCCTTCTGGCGTTATAAGCAAGGTTCATGCCGTAACCGAATTCGGCATTGTCCTCGAACAGAGAGTTCGCCCAAGCGGGTCCGTGACCGTTTTTATTGGTCGTGTAGGGGCATGTGGGGGAAGAACCGCCGTAAATTGAGGAGCAGCCCGTCGCGTTGGCGATAACCATGTCCTCGCCGAAAAGCTGTGTAACGACCTTTACGTAAGGCGTTTCGCCGCAGCCCGCGCACGCGCCCGAGAACTCGAACAGGGGCGTTGCAAACTGGCAGCCCTTAACGGTGTCTTTCTTGAATTTGGACGTGTCAACTTCGGGAAGATCCACAGCGTATTCCCAGTTTTTATCTTCGCCCTTTTCAAGCGATTCCGCAAGCGGTATCATCTTGATTGCTCCGCCGTCTTTTACGGGGCAGACCGTCGCGCAAACGCCGCAACCCATACAGTCAAGGGGAGAAACCTGCATCTTGTACTCGTAACCGGCAAGACCGATTGCCGCCTTTGAAGTAAGCGTAGCGGGTTTGTTTTCACCGCTCTTGATAAGCGCGGGGCGCAGGCATGCGTGGGGGCATACGAAGGAGCAGGTTCCGCACTGGATGCATTTATCCACTAAAATTTCGGGAACGAGAACCGCAACTCCGCGTTTTTCGTACTTCGTCGTGCCGGTGGGAACGTGTCCGTCCGCGTTGAACTGCGAAGATTTGAGTTTGTCGCCTTCGAGATAGAGGATAGGCTTGATTATTTCCTGATAGTACTTGTCCGCATGACCTTTTATCATTTCGGCGCCCGTCGTCGCGTTAGCCCAGGCAGCGGGAACGTCTATCTTTATAAGGTTGTCGCCCGCGGCGGAGTCAATCGCGTTATAGTTCATCTGAACAACCGCGTCGCCCTTTCTGCCGAATGACTTTTTAGCCATATATTTCATGTATTCTATGGCTTGGTCGTAGGGCATAATCTGGGGATTAACGCGGAAGAAAGCGGACTGTAAAATGGTGTTTGTTCTGCCGCGCAGTCCCAAATCAGCCGCAATTTTTATTGCGTCGATAACGTACAGGTTTATGTGCTTTTTAGCTATATCCTGCTTAACCTTTGCGGGAAGGAATTCTTCCAAAGCTTCAACCGTGGTGGCGTTGGTGTTTATAAGCAAGGTTCCGCCGTCTTTGATATCGCCGGTCATGTCGTAGCGCGTTACGTACGAGGGGTTAGAGCACTGTACGAAGTCCGCGCTGTCAATCAAATATTCGGATTGAATGGGCGTATCGCCGAAGCGCAGGTGCGATACGGTAATACCGCCTGATTTTTTGGAATCGTAGAAGAAGTATGCCTGCGCATGCTTGTCCGTATGGTCGCCTATTATTTTAATGGAGTTTTTATTTGCGCCTACGGTACCGTCGGAGCCGAGTCCGTAGAATTTACAGCTTGTCGAACCTGCGGGGGCCGCGTCGAACTTTTCGGAGAAGTCAAGCGAAGTATTCGTAACGTCCTCGTAAATACCGATTGTAAAGTGGTTTTTGGGTGCCTTAAGTTCGAGGTTTTTATATACGGCAAGTACCATGGAGGGAGTGAACTCTTTGGAGCCGAGTCCGTATCTGCCGCCTACGACCTTAACGTCGGTAACGCCCTTTTCCAAAAGAGCGGAACATACGTCGAGGTAGAGAGGCTCGCCGAGAGAGCCGGGTTCCTTCGTCCTGTCGAGAACGGCAATTTTCTTACAGGTTTTGGGTATAGCCGCAATGAATGCGTCCGCGACGAAAGGTCTGTAAAGACGTACTTTTATAAGTCCGTATTTTTTGCCCTGGGCGTTGAGTTTGTTTATCGACTCTTCGATGGTTTCGCAACCGGAGCCCATACATACTATAACTTCCTGCGCTTTGGGGTCGCCCACGTAGTCGAACAGGTGGTATTTTCTGCCGTTGGTGTGCTTGGATACGAGATCCATCATTTTCTGCACAATAGCGGGTGTAGCTTCATAATAGCTGTTCGCCGTTTCTCTGTTCTGGAAATAGGTATCGCCGTTCTGCGCGGTGCCTTTCTGAATGGGATGCTCGGGGTTTAATGAACGGGATTTGAAGTCCGCTATGTCTGCGGCGGTACCCGCTTCTTCGCAAATCGCCCTTATTTCAGCATAATCGTCGGTTTCGTCCCAGACGTCTATCTTTGCAACCTCGTGGCTTGTCCTGAAACCGTCGAAGAAGTTGATGAAAGGAACCTTAGCTTTAAGCGTGGAAAGATGCGCGACAAGAGCTAAATCCATTACTTCCTGAACGGAGCCGTCGCAAAGCATTGCAAAGCCCGTCTGGCGGCAAGCCATTACGTCCGCATGGTCGCCGAAAATGTTCAGCGAGTGCGCAGCCAGCGCGCGCGCCGAAACGTGCATTACCATGGGCATAAGCTCGCCCGATATCTTGTACATGTTGGGAATCATGAGAAGAAGTCCCTGCGATGCGGTGTACGTGCTCGTAAGCGCGCCCGCGCAAAGCGAACCGTGAACCGCGCCCGCGGCGCCGCCTTCGGACTGCATTTCCGCAATTCTTACCTTCTGACCCCACATGTTGGTTCTGCCGGCGGTCGCCCATTCGTCCGCAACTTCCGCCATAGGGGATGAGGGGGTAATGGGATAAATCGCCGCTACTTCAGAAAAAGCATACGCAACATGGCTCGCGGCGGTATTACCGTCGATAGTCAATTTTTTCATTAAAAAACCTCCGATTAACAATTTTGATTTTTAACATATTTTGCAAATTATTTGCACTCGTTTAATTATAATTCAAAAAAAAATAAATGTCAATACTCAACAAGGGATTATTGGGTCATTTTTATACAATTATATAATATAAAAAGCCCGTCGGCGGCGCAACGTTAAAAAATTTTACGCGTTTATCATTTTTAACCGCATTCAATTTGTTGTTAAAAGCTTAATTTAATGTTATAATTCAAAAGATATAATTTTTCAGGTAACAATATGTCGGAAGAAACCTCTGAAAACGTAATTTCATTTGAAAACGTAAAATTTTCATACCCCGGCGCGCAGGGCGTATATGCGCTTAACGGCGTAAGCTTAACCGTGCGCCGCGGTGAATTTCTGTCCGTTATCGGTCATAACGGCAGCGGTAAGTCTACGTTGGCAAGGCTTGTCAACGGACTTTTAACAGCCGAAAGCGGCAAAGTTTGCGTTTTCGGATATAATTTGACCGAAGATAAACCCGAGTCTGAGGAAAGTGTTTCCGGTCAGAACAACGGGTCTGTATTAGCCAAAAGCGCGAGGGACGTAAGGACCCGCGTCGGCGTTGTGTTTCAAAATCCAGACAATCAGACTGTTGCTTCTATTGTAGAGGACGACGTGGCTTTCGGACCCGAAAACATAGGCATCGAAAGGGAAGAAATAGGTAGAAGAATAGACTGGGCGTTGAAGGCGGTCGGCATGGAGGAGTACCGCCATGCCACGCCTGCGCGTCTTTCGGGGGGACAGAAGCAGCGCATAGCCGTTGCGGGCGTGCTTGCCATCAAGCCCGAAATTATAATTTTGGACGAATCCACCGCCATGCTCGACCCCAAGGGCAGGCGCGAGGTCATAGAAGTAGTCCGCAACCTCAACAAGCGCGAGCATATGACCGTGATTTTGATTACTCATTTCATGGAAGAAGCTTTGCTTGCCGACCGCACCATAGTGATGAACCGCGGTGAAATAGTTCTTTCCGGCACTCCGGAAGAAATTTTCGAAAGCGGCGATAAGCTGGAAGCGTACAACCTTTGTCTGCCGCGCATAAGCGGGATTATCGGCGCGCTCAATTCGGCGGGCATGGACATAAAGTCCGTTCTCCGCTCCGACGAGCTTGCCGAAGAAATTTCGCGCAAATTGCCTGCCGGCGCGTCGTTTAGCGCACTATCGAACGAAGATAATCCCAATGAATCGGAAACGCCGCACGACTGGGATATCGATATAAAAAACCTGACGTTCACCTATTCCAAAAAATCGCCTTTTGCGACAAAGGCGTTGAAGGGCGTCAATCTTCATATCGGCGAAGGTGAATTCTTCGGGATTATAGGTCATACGGGAAGCGGCAAATCGACGCTTGTACAGCATCTAAACGCGCTTATAAAGCTTCCGCAGGCAGGCAAGCGTTACCGTAAAAAACGCGTAAAAAAGGGAAGCCCCGCGCCCGAGTTGCCCGAAATTACTGTCGGTCAATTCGATTTAAGCAGTAAAAAGTGCGATTTTAAATCCCTGCGCGCAAGCGTCGGCATGGTTTTCCAATATCCGGAGTATCAGCTTTTTGCGGAAACGGTTTTCGCGGACGTTGCTTTCGGGCTTAAAAATTTCAATAAAAATCTCGGCAAAGAGGAAATCGAAAAAGCCGTCCGCGACAGTATAGAGATGGTCGGGCTGGATTATAACGAGGTAAAGGACAAGTCCCCCTTCGATTTATCGGGCGGTCAAAAAAGGCGCGTCGCCATTGCGGGTGTAATAGTTACCCGCCCCGGGATACTTATTCTGGACGAGCCTGCGGCGGGACTCGACCCCCTCGGCAAAAAGGAAATTATGGAGCTGTTGCACAAGCTTCACCGTGAGTGGTGCAAAACGGTTATAATAGTTTCTCACGATATGGACGAGGTTGCGGAAAATTGTACCCGCGCCGCAGTCATAGCCGACGGAGAGGTCGTAATGTGCGATAAGCCCGACAGACTTTTCGCAAAGCATGACAAGCTTCTATCTCTCGGGCTGGACGTTCCTCTCGCCGTCAAAATCTGCCGCGGGCTTGAAAAATACGGCATAGAAATAGAAGGCGTGTGCGAACCCGAAAAATTCGCTTCGGTCATTACCGGAATTTTCGGAGGGAAGTCAAATGCTTAACGACGTAACTTTCGGTCAGTATTATCCGGTAAAATCATTCGTCCACAAAGCCGACCCTAGGATTAAGCTTCTCGCGCTGATAGCGTATATAGTGGCGTTATTTCTGGCTAAAAACTTTTACGGGCTTGCGCTTTGTTTCGTGGTTCTCGTAGCGACGGTTATAGCCTCGCGCGTGCCGCTCGGCAGCGTGCTCCGCTCGGTAAAAGCGGTGGTGGTTCTGCTTGTCTTTACCGCGGTGCTTAATCTGTTTTTTCACGGCGGCGAGCATTTGCTTGCGCACTGGTGGATTATAAAAATTTACCGTGAAGGTATAATTTTTACCGTATTTTTCGTATTAAGACTTTTCTTTCTTGTAATGGGTTCGGCGCTGTTAACGCTGACTACTACGCCTGTCGAGCTTACCGACGGAATAGAAAATCTTTTAACCCCGCTCAAATGGGTGCGTTTCCCCGTGCACGAGCTTGCGCTTATCATGTCCATAGCTTTAAGGTTTATCCCCACGCTTATAGACGAAACCAACCGCATTATTTCCGCACATAAAGCGAGGGGAGCGGACTTTGAAAGCGGCAACGTTTTCAAGAGGATAAAAGCGGTCGTGCCGATACTTATTCCTCTGCTTATAAGCGCTTTCCGCCGCGCGGAGGAGCTTGGCGACGCCATGGACGCGCGCTGTTACTCGGGTTCAAAAAACAGAACGAAGTACAAAAAACTCAAATTCGGCTGGCGCGATCTTATTTGCTTTTTGCTTTTCGCCGCGCTCATTACCGGCGTAGTGCTGTTTAACGTGTATGCGGCGCAAATCTGGCCGTCGGCATACGAATTTATCAGGATAAGCTGACAATGCGCTACGTGATTAAAGTTGCCTACGACGGAACCGCTTACGGCGGCTGGCAAATTCAAAACAATTCCGTCACCGTTCAGGAAAAGCTTACACAAGCGTTAAATAACGTAATTGGCGGCGGCGTTACGGTAAAGGCGAGCGGACGCACGGACGCGGGCGTGCATGCGGCGGGGCAAATTTGCCATTTCGACGCAATGACGACAATCCCTCCCGAAAAAATTGCCGACGCGCTTAACACGGTTTTGCCGCAAGACATAAGCGTTCTCGCTTCGGCTGCGGCGCCTGACGGCTTCGACGCGCAGTCCTCCGCAAAGCGGAAAACCTATCTTTACCGTCTGTATTCTTCGCGTTATCCCAATCCTTTAAAGGAAAGGTACGCCGTAAGGATTAATAACGGCTTGGATTACGGAAAGCTTGCGCAATCAGCGGCTTTTTTCGAGGGCGAGCACGATTTTAAAGCTTACTGTTCCTCGGGTTCCTCCGTCAAGACTACCGTAAGGCGGATTTATTCCGTAAACGTAGACGTGCGCGCGGACGGCAACGAAACCGACGTAGAAATAAGAGTGACGGGCAACGGCTTTTTATACAATATGGTGCGCACGCTTGTCGGCACTATGCTTTTTTATGCCTCGGATATTATAGACGAGGGGCGCATTTTGCGCTCCTTGCGCGAGGGCGACAGGGACGCCGTCGGAAAAACAATGCCCGCAAAGGGACTCGTTTTGGAAAGCGTAGACTACGGTACCGTGCTTTTTTAACATAATTTTCACAAAGCGATTTTATTTTTTCCATTTATCGATAATATAATTATAGTACGAAGAATAAGGGAGATTTTATGGACTTTTTCGAATATGCTGCGGTTGCGTCGTATTTTACAAACACGCTGTGGGCAATATTGCTTGTCGGCGGGCTTTGTTTCGCAATCGTATTCGTGTTTCAGGCGGTCGCTCTGTTTATTATCGCTTCGCGCGAAGGGTATAAACAGAAATGGATGGCTTTCGTTCCTTTCCTGAACACATACTATATAGGCGTTTGCGCGCAGAAAAACAGGTTTTACCGCTTGAATACAAAGGGACTTGCGATAGCGGTCGCCGCCGTAGAGTTCGTCCTTGTCGGCTTGTATGTTTTAAGCTTTGTCGCCGGTGACCTTGTTTCGGATTATATAGTGGAAAGTTACCGCGACCTCGGCTACGGCAAATTGCAAATTTGGACGGCGGAAAACGCCCCCGCAAATCTCGCCTGGGCGGCTTGGATATACAATAATTTCGACACTTATCTCAACCTTGCCGACCTTGCCTTCCGTATTCTGAAAATTTGTCTTTTAATCTGTTTCTTCCAGACCTATGCATGCCGCCGTTACGTGCTGTTTTCGGTCACGAGTATACTCTTTCCCATTCAGGGAATACTGTTTTTCGTCGTCCGCAACAACAAGGGCATAAATTACAGAGATTTTCTCAGGAACGAGCAAGCGCGTCAGTACGCGATGTATCAACAGTATCAACAGCAGCAAAATTACAATAATCCTTATAACGGAAACCCCTATAACAGAAATCCTTACGACAACCCGCCCCCGGACGGCGGCGCGGGCCGTACACCGCCCGACGACCCTTTTTCGGGTTTCGGTTCGGACGGCGGCGAAAGCGGCAACCAAGGTGCTTCGCCTTTCGACGAATTCGACGATAAAAATTAAAACAGGCGCGCTGCGGCGCGCTTTTTTGTTGCATTAAAAAAAATACGGTGTTATACTTTTGTAAAAAAGGTATAAGTATAAATTATAACAGGTGTCGTATGGACGTAATTTCCGCAATTTCCACAGCTGCTGGTACAGGGGGTGTGGCGATAATAAGACTCAGCGGCGAGGGCGCTTTAAGCTTGGCTTCGCGCATGTTCGCACCGGACGGCAAGACAGCCGTTGCCGACTTTTCGCCTTACCGCATGTATACGGGTAAAATTTCGGGCGAAGGATTTACAGACTACGGCATGTGCGTGTATTTCAGGGCGCCGAAGTCTTTTACGGGCGAGGACGTGGTTGAACTTCACTGTCACGGCGGTGTTGCTATCGCGCGCGGAATACTTGCAAAAACGCTTAGTCTGGGCGCGCGAGCGGCTGAAAAAGGCGAGTTCACAAAACGTGCTTTTTTAAACGGAAAGCTTTCGCTTTCGTCGGCGGAAGGCATGATAGATATGATAAACGCGGAAAGTCTTGCTTCCGTGCGCGCTGGCGAAATGCTTTATAACGAAAAGCTCTCCGCAGAAATCAAGAGTTTGCAGGACGCGCTAAAAGACGTGCTTGCCGCGGTTTCCGTCGATATCGATTATCCCGAGGAGGACGCCGGCGGCTTCAACGCGGCGGTTAACGCCGCGGCGATAGCGGAAATTGCGGACAAAATAGAACGCCTTGCCTCCACGTACGGCGCGGGCAAGCGTGTTAAGGACGGCGTGACCGTCGCCATATGCGGAAGACCCAACGTAGGGAAAAGCTCTCTTTTAAACGCGCTTTTGGGGTGTGAAAAGGCAATCGTTTCCGACGAGGAAGGGACTACGCGCGACGCCGTGGAAGGCGACTTGCTGATAGACGGAATAAAATTTTCTTTCTTCGACACCGCGGGCATACGTGAAAATTCGGGTGCGGTGGAAAGCATGGGGATAGAGCGAGCCAAAAGTATTCTCCGTTCGGCAGATATAGTTCTTTCCGTGGACGACGGGCGCGGCGAAGTCGATTTGTCGGACGCGAACGGCGAAATTTTACGGGTTTTCAACAAATGCGATTTAAAAAGGTCGGCGAAACGCTTTGACGCGCAGGTATCGGCGGCGACGGGCGAGGGATTGGAAGGCCTTAAAAATCTTATAGCCGGCAAAGCGGTGGGAGAAACTTCGCTTGACAAGGTTTTTATAATAGAACGCCGCCATTACGGGGCGCTTTTGAGGGCGGTGCAGTCGCTCCGCTCCGCGGCGGACAATGCGGGCATTATTACGCAGGACTTGATTGCGGTGGATTTAAAGGACGCTTGGGACGCTCTGGGTGAAATAACGGGTGAAACCGCAAGCGAGCAGATAATAAATACAGTATTCGAAAAATTCTGCGTGGGAAAATAGGAGAGGCGTGCATATGAACAATCTCGAACTTTACAAAGTGTTTTACTGCGTCGCAAAGTGCGGCTCGCTCACAAAAGCCGCGCAGGAGCTTTATATTTCCCAACCCGCCGTTTCGCAGTCCGTAAAGCAGTTGGAAGGCTTATTGGGCGTAACGCTGTTTAACCGTACGCACAGGGGCATGGAGCTTACTTCCGCGGGCGGCAAGCTTATTTATAAAAAGGTTGAGGACGCGCTGTATCTGATAGAGGAAGCCGAAAACAGCATTTCCGAACTTAAAGACACTCCGTGCGGAACTTTGAGAATAGGCGCGACTGACTGCATTTTTTCACACGTGCTTGCGGATAAAATCGCCAAATTCAGTGAAAAATATCCGTCTGTCAGACTCGAACTTATTTCCGCCACGTCGCCGGAAACCATAGCTCAGTTAAAGGACGATAAATGCGATATAGCGTTTTTAAATCTGCCAGCGGAGGACGACGGAATAAAATTGCTTGATACCGTGGCGCATCTTAACGATATATTCGTCGCAGGGAAAAAGTTTTCCGAGATAGAGGGGCAAACGCTTCCTTTAGGCGGATTAAGAGAATTTCCTCTCATGATGATAGAAGAAAACACCGTCGCCCGCAAAACCTTGAATTCTTTCACAAAAACCCTCGGCATAGATTTACAGCCCGATATAGAAGTTGCGAACTGGGATTTTATGGTAAAGCTTGCCGTAAAAGGTATGGGCATAGGCTGCGTTCCCCGCGAGTACTGTATAGAACAGCTTACGGCGGGAGAGCTTTTCGAGGTAAAAACTTCGCCTGCGCTTCCCGTGCGCGGCGTGGGTATAGCGCTGCCGAAAAACGCGTCCGCCACATACGCTGTAAAACAGTTTATAAAACTGTTCGGCGGCGAGACTTGATTTTTTACAAAACACGTGTTAAACTTTTATTAAATGAAATTTACCGAACTTAAAAACGACATATCGGACGGAGCAAAAAGTATTTACCTTTTGGAGGGCGACGACGCGTATTTCCGCATGAAAGGCGAGGAAATGATTAAATCCGCCTTCCTGCAAATGCCCGAGCTCAACTTTTCGTCATTCGACGGAGAGTCGCTTAAAGGCGCGCAGATAAGCGCGCTTACTTCCGCGTTGGAAAGCTTCCCGTTCATGTCGGAAAAAAGAATAATAAAAGTTTCAGGCTTTTATCCCACCGAAACAGAATACGAAACGCATTTAAAAAAGATATTCGAAAATTTTCCCGCTTCGTCAATTTTGATTATCGTCAACGCCGAAACGAAAAAAGGCGTGGATTTAAAGCGCAAGCACGCCGTAACTTACGTGGACTGTAACCGTGCCGATGAGGAAACGGTTGCAAAATGGGCTTATCTGACGCTTAAACGCGCGGGGATAACGTGTTCGGTAGACGTCTGCGCCATGATAGCCGGTTACTGTCTTTGCAATATGTCGCGCGTCGCGCTGGAGGTGGAAAAGCTTATCGACTACAAGATAAGCGGAGAGCTTACGCGCGAGGAGGTCGAGGCGCTTGTATATAAGGACGCCGATTACAGAATTTACGAAATGACCAACGCCGTCGCCCGCCGCGATTACGTCAGGTATTGCGCGGTACAAAGCGAGTTGGTTCAAAAAAGCGGCGACGAGGCCGCGGTTTTGTCGGGGTTGTTTTCATATTTCAAAAATTCGCTTACTATGCTTTCGGCGAGCGGTAACGACGCTGAGGTCGCCAAGCTTTTGAAAATGAAGGAGTACGGCGTAAAAAAAGGCAGGGAACAAGCGCGCGCCATAGGGGAAGAAAATTTGAAAAAGTTTGTCGCGTACGTCTATTCCGCCGTGTCGGACATAAAAACGGGACGCACTTCGCCGAAAAACGCGTTGCAGAACGTAAATAATTATCTGTTTTTTTACGGAACACGAAAATAAGGTCGGGTAATTACTTTATTTTTTTGAAAATTAGTTATATAATTGGTATCGGAAGATACTTTTTCGGAGCTTTGAAATGAATATCTGGGAAACCTTGGGTCGCAACATAAAACGCAATTTCGGAACGGAATTTGCAGATAATTTACTGTCGTATATTTTGCAGTTCGTTTTGTTTTCCGTTTTGTACTATATGGTATTCAAGGTAATAAAAAACAATAAAGCCGATAAATTTATGGCGATAATTGTTTTTTTTATTTTGTTTACGGGCATAGTTTTCGTATTCACGCCCGTTCTCGAGCCGGAAATTTTCTTCGTCGTAGTCGCGTTGATAGCGATTATAGTGTTTACCATGTTCCATACGGAAATAAAGCGGTCGTTGCTTGATTCGGGCGTCAAAAGCAGGGTTGTAAGCGTCACGGCGTCCGGTATCGAGCTGGTTATGGACGAAATAGTCCGCGCCGTACAGAATATGTCCAAAAACGATATCGGCGCGTTGATAGTTCTTTCAAACGATAATCTGCCGGAGGGAATAATAGAGAGCGGTACGGTAATAAACGCGCAGATTTCCTCGCAGATGATAGAAGCGGTTTTCTATCCCAAAGCGCCATTGCATGACGGGGCTTTGGTAATAGAAGGCACTAAGCTTTATGCCGCGGGTTGTTTCTTGCCGCTGGCTCAAAGCGAGTTTCTGCCCAAGGAAATGGGCAGCCGTCACCGCGCGGCGCTCGGGGTTACGACCGTTGCAAGCGTCACCGCAATAGTCGTTTCGGAGGAAACGGGTATAATTTCAATAGTTAAAAACGGCGCGGTTAAGAAAAAATACGCCGACGCTACGGATATTAAGGAAGCTTTAAGCGACTATTACTGGTCTGATCTGACCGCGGAGAACAAGTTATGAAAAAATTCGGCGAATTCTTGAAAAAATTTTTTACGACGAATATACCCGTAAAATTGCTTGCCGTAGGTCTGGCGCTCGTTACGGTGTTTCTTATCAATATTCAGTAATGTTGAAACTTCCGAAAACCTGTCGGAAGTTTCCGGCATATTCTGTAATAGGCGGTAAACGCGCGCTTTGTGTTTATTTTAGTCCGAAAAAATCAAGCAGTGTATAAAAATGTCAGTTAAAGTTTGCAAATTCGGCGGCACGTCCATGGCGGACGGAAATATCATCGCCGCGATAAAAAATATAATAAAAAGCGACCCCGAGCGGCGCTTTATCGTCGTTTCCGCGCCGGGTAAAAGATACTCCGACGACGTAAAGATTACCGATCTTTTATACGAGTGTCACAAACAGCTTTTGACTAACGGTTCCTGCGTGGAAGCTTTCGCGCCGGTTGCGCGCCGTTTCCGCGATATAGTCGCCCAGTTGGGGCTGGATTTCGATATCGGGTCTGTTTTGGAGCGGACGCGTCGCGAAATTGAGGAAAACGCAAGCGAAGATTTCACCGCGTCGCGCGGCGAATATCTTTCCGCGCTTATTATGGCGCAGACGCTCGGTGCGCGGTTTGTGGATGCGCATGACGTTATTTTTTTTAAAGAGGACGGCTCGCTGGACAGCGACAAATCCTATAAAGCGGTAAGCGAAGCCGTTAAGGGCGCGGAATACGCGGTTTTCCCCGGCTTTTACGGCAGGGGTGCGGATGGAAACGTAAAGACCTTTTCCCGCGGCGGCTCCGACATTTCGGGCGCGATTGTTGCGCGTGCGGTAAACGCCTCGCTTTACGAAAACTGGACGGACGTATCGGGCTTCCTCGCGTGCGACCCGCGAATAGTCGAAGGGTCGGAAAGGATTAAGTCTCTTTCCTATAAAGAACTGCGCGAATTAAGCTACATGGGCGCCAACGTACTCCACAGCGAGTCGATTTTTCCCGTACGTAAAGCCAATATCCCTATAAATATAAGGAATACGTTCCGTCCCGACGACGAAGGTACGCTGATATTGCCCACGTCGCGTTACATACTTGCGGGCAACACCGTTACCGGTATTGCCGGCAGAAAAAATTTTACCGTAATATTTATAGAAAAATCGCTTATGAACAGCGAAATAGGTTTTATACGTAAAGTTTTAACCGTTGTTGAGGGCGAGGGCGTGCCTATAGAGCACATTCCTTCGGGCATAGACACAATGTCGCTGGTTATTGAAAGCGACGCGCTTGCCGGCAATAAGCTGGAAAGAATTATCAACGGAATAAAAAGCGCGGTGGAGCCCGACGTAATAAGGGTTATAGAGGATATAGCGCTTATCGCGACTGTCGGTCACGGTATGTCGTCCTCGGTAGGAACCTCCGCAAGGCTTTTCAACGCCATAGCGGCGGCGGACGTAAATATTAAAATGATAGACCAGGGCTCGAGCGAGCTGAATATCGTCGTCGGCGTAAGTAACGAAGATTACGAGCGTTGCATTAAAGCAATCTATGCCGAATTCTTTAAAAAACGGGTGTAAACAATGGTAGCGGTAATAGTTTTGTGCGTAGTAACTAGCGTGCTTGTAATTGCGGACGTAATACTTGTTTACAGTCTGCGCGTACTCAATAATAAAGTAGTAAAGTTGCGTTTTAAAAAACCCTTTCGCAAAACGCGCGACAAATCTACAACGACTCCGGAAAAATAATCCGGAGTTTTTTTATGTCGGTTTTGTCATTTTGTCCGCTATTACTGTCATTCCGAGACTTGCCGAAGAATCTATCCTTTTCCGGATCCTTCACTTCGTTCAGGATGACACAGCCACATTGTCATTCTGAGGCTTGCCGAAGAATCTTGAAAAGATTGCACGCAGCAACTGACGGAGGCAATAGTTTTACTCAATTTTTTTGCGCAAAAGATCTATATCAAATATTACCGTAACTGCTAATCTATAACAATTTTTCCATGTGAAACTGTAAAATAATAAAGAAAAATGTAAAAAAATTTCATATTAGCCCTTGACAATAAAGTATTATTAGACTATAATAACAGGTGTGAATTATTTCACGGCTACAAAAATTTTGGGCGTGATTATTGCGCTTAGGGAGGATAATAATTAATGACTAAGAACAGCATCTTGAAAAAATTGCTTGCAATCGGCGTGGGTACCGTATGCGTAACGACGGGTGCGCTTTTTGCCGCGTGTGACAAAAAGGACGATAATAATAACGGAGGCAATAACCCTCCCCCTTCAGGGTCGCATACGCATCAGTGGTCTACCGGTAACGAAGCCGGCGCTTGGGGAAGCAATACTACTCATCACTGGCGTATATGTCTTGCAGACGGTCACGGCGAACAGGGCAAGACCGACGCGGAAGGTTACGGCGCGCACGTATACGATAACGAGCAAGATACAAGTTGCAATACTTGCGGTTATACAAGGAATATCGGCGGCGAAGAAGAAAATCCCGGCACTCCTGCGGAATTAACGTATAAAGTTTTTAAAGTAGAAGATATCACCGATACAAGTATAGCTGTCGGCGGTTCTCTCGGGACGGATTCAGGAGTTACTATTGCTACTGCGGCAGTTAACATAGGTTCCAACGAAGCGGCAAAAACATCCAGTTTTCACGGTGAAGATCTGTCTCTCACAAAATATGTAGGTTTGACCGGTTCTATTAAGACAAAAGAAAGTTTGAAGATAACCGTAACTGAAAAGACTACGGTTTACGTATATGCATCGCATAGCGGTTCGGGAGAGCGTATACTTGGTATGTATGATACCGCGGCTCCTACCGACACAAAGAAAGTAGTGGAAGGTACTACGGCTCAGGCAATCGGTAATGGTTCGGGTACGATTCTCGGCGTTGCGAAGTTTGTTGTAAATGCCGGTACTTATTATGTCGGTTCTTTGGGGAGCAGTATGAATATTTTCGCTGTTGGTCTTGTAACCGGTGGCGACGTTAAAGAAACTTCTAAATCTCATGTTGAGGGTTCTGTGGCGGATTGCAAAGATACAGGTATTAAAGAGCATTGGATTACCGATTTCGGAATGTATTATTCCGACGCGCAATTGACGACTGCTTTGTCGCCGACAGAGACAATTCTCGATAAAACAGATAATCATAATTTTGTTGACGGTATTTGTAGCGTATGCGGTAAAGATGAAAATGCTGCGGTGACCGAAGTAAATTTTGCTAAATTAGCGGGAACGGGCGATTATGCGAACGGCGCTGCATTAACAACAGGTTTAAATTTCGGTACAACATGGTTAACAGTTACAACTCCGGGTGCTGCAAAGTGGAAAAAAACTACGACCGAAAGTGGCTTGTCAATTAAGGGTACGACTCTTACGGTTACGGTTACCGAAAACAGTGAATTGACTCTTGTATATTACAGTTCAAGCGCAGGTAGAAAATTCGAACTTAAAAAGGACGGTGTGCCTTACGGTGAAGGTTCTCCTACATATACAAAAGATCCTAACACTTATACGCAAGCCGCGGGAGAATATCATGCAGCAGCTTATGCGAACAAGACAGTTGTGATAACATTGGAAGCGGGTACTTATACTTTGGTTTTTGATGGAAATGAACATAAAGTAGGATCTATGTCCTGTGTACCCAAGGCGTAAATGCCATAAAAGTTTAACAAATTACAATAACGCAAAAGTTAAATACTTTTCCCCGCGGCGTTTCGCCGCGGGGCTTTTCGTTGTCGGGCATAGCCATATTTCAAGTGGGAAACATTAGATTCTTCGCTTACGCTTTGCGCGTTATTTTGAAAAGATTCTTCGCTTAAGCTTTGCGCGTTATTTTGAAAAGATTTTTCGCTTACGCTCAGAATGACAATAGGGTGCGCAAACCGTCGGTAAGCCTCGGACAGAATGACAATAGGGTGCGCAAACCGTCGGTAAGCCTCGGACAGAATGACAATAGGGTGCGCAAACCGTCGGTAAGCCTCGGACAGAATGACAATAGGGTGCGCAAACCGTCGGTAAGCCTCGGACAGAATGACAATAGGGTGCGCAAACCGTCGGTAAGCCTCGGACAGAATGACAATA
>CAJTRW010000011.1:3778-57074 GCA_910578765.1 uncultured Christensenella sp. | reverse complement strand
CAACGCTTCCGCTTCTTTTTTACCTCCCGCTTAGCGGGAGGTTAACTTTTAACAAGCTAAAAAATCCGCGCGGATTTAACCGCGCGGGTTTTTGTATGTCGTTTAAATTTTTTCAACGGATAAAATTTGTCTTGACCTTAGGTATTATTACGGGTTTTTCAAATTCGGTACCCTTAGCGTTTGCAAGCAGCTTCAAAAGCCACGCCGTATTGCTTGCGACTGCGCGCATTACCGTCACCCCTTCCTCGTCGGACAAAACCTGTTCGGGAGTATTGCCGTGAACCATATTCCAGTATGTTGACGGCACCTGCAACATATTGTTTATTCCTATGTATTTATTCAAAACGTCGTATGAAGCCGTCGTTCCCGCGCGCCGCGCGGAAACTATGCTTGCCGCGGGCTTAAACTGCATAAATTTACCGTAAGCGTAAAACAGCCTGTCCAAAACGGCAACCGTCGCACCGTTTGGCGAAGCGTAATGCACGGGCGCGCCGAATATATAGCCGTCCGCCTGCTTGACTTTCGCGCCCAGGACATTCAATACATCGTCGTTAAATACACAGCCTTTTCCGCTTTTACACCCTCCGCAGCCTATACAACCGCGTACGGGGCCGTTGCCTATCCAGACAGTTTCACTGTCCACGCCCTGAATTTTCAACTCGTCTGCGATTATGTTTAAAGCCTGATTCGTGCAACCGTTTTTATTTGGACTGCCGTTTATGAGCAAAACCTTCATAATGCTTCCTTTAAAACTTTTTCGATTATAGGTATGTAAAATTTTTCGTAGCCGTCACGGTTGGGATGGGTACTGTCGCCTTTGCCCCAGCCGTAAGTGTCCGCGGTATACTTATCGCGGTGATCTTCCCTAAACGTATCCAGTCCGCTTTCACCGTAGACGTCCGCAACCGCGATTTTGTGCTTGCGACATAACTCCGCGGCGCGGTCGCCGTATATTTTTTGAGCTTCTTCTTCCCTTCTGCCCATTTTGTGCGGTCTGACAAACAGAGCCTTTGCCGCAGGAAAATACTTTTCAAACGCCGTAACGATACTTTCGAAGCAAATCGAAAAATCGTCCGTCTTTTCGACCGCGAAAACGTCGGGCGCTACGGATACAGTATTGCCGAGAGGCACGTCGAAGTTTACGCCGTCTGTTCTGAAACAGTCGTTGGTAAACCCGTCGAAAACTACGTAATCAGGAACGACGCCGTCGTTAACCGCGCTTCTTACCTGCTCCACAAGCCAGTTTTTCCCCTCGCAAAAGCCTACTCTGGCACCGCCGACGCAATATTTTTTCAATTTAACGCCTAAATCTTTAACCAGATATTCGCCGACTCCGTAACCGCCGTTACCCGCGCCGTACATTATACTGTCGCCCAAAAGAAGCAACGTTTTGCCTTTAAAACCGTTCATATCAAATATAGCCGTTCCCGAAAAATATTACTCTTTATACAAAAATCTGTGACAGTTGTCGCACTCGGTAACGTTGCCGCCGGCTATTTTTTCTTTACCGACAATAGAAAGCTCCATACCGCACTGCGAGCATCTGTCGTTTCTGACGGCGCAAAGGATAGGGAAAATTCTTTCGCTGCGCTTGGTTTTGTACCTTGCAAGCACTTCCTTGTCTATGCCTTTGGAAAGCTTTTCAAGCTCCGCCTTTACTGCGTCCATCTCGGCGATTTTGCCCTTTTTGTATTCCTGATAAACTGCGGAATATTCCTTGTATTTTTCCTGCATGGCAATAGTTTTCTTTTTGAGGGTTTTAAATTCTTCGTCGGCTTCCTTGACGGATTTGCTCAACGCGTTTATTTCGGATTTTATCGCTTTCAGTTTTTCCGTAAGCTGGGTGGCGTTTTTCTTATAGAAAGAAATGTCCGCGCCGTCGTTGACAAGCTCGTCAAGATTTTCATAGTCTTTTAACGTTTCCGCTATTTCTTCGTATTTTTCGTTAAGCTTTTCAAGCGCCGCGTTCATCTCCACGGCTTTTGCGTCCATCGCGTCAAGCTTTTCGGGCGCTTTGGTAAGAAAGCTTTTAGCCTGCGAATAATTTTTCCATTCCTCAGAGGTAGCCGCTTCTTTTTCTATTTTATTGAGCTTAGCGTCCTCGTCCTGATACTTTAAAAGTTGTTCTACCTGTGCCATAATTAATCTCCTTACGGGATTTACGCAAGTTCCGCGTCGTTAAAATATGCCGACGCGACGGGTAAATCCAATGCAATTTCGTTATATATTTTATTGAAACCGTAGTTTTCCGAAGTATAGTGCGTAAGCTGGATAACGTTTATACCTCTGCTTACAAGAGCGCGGATTTCATGGTGCTTTAAATCGGATGAAACGAACACGTCTGCCTTCTCCGCATACGCGAAAGAAACAGCCCTATCGTCGCAACCCGCGCCGCAAAAAGAAGCGACGCGCTTAATAACCCTGTCGGGCTCACCGTAGACAAAAATTCTCTCTGCGCCCAAAGCCGTCTTAACGGATTTCGCATATGCTAAAAAATCCGCCGGCGTCACGTTGTAAGCCCTGCCGTAGCCGCCGCCCTCCACAGTAGCCGAAAGCTCGGCTTTATCTCCGCCCAAACCGCGCATAAGATGATAGTCTATTCCCTTTGGCGCGACGTCGAAATTAAGGTGCATAGATATCACCGAAACTCCGTTTTTAAGACATTCCGCCAGCGCCGCGGACTGCGGGTCGCATAAAACGTCAAGCCGCGAAAGTCCGCCGTATATTGCGGGATGATGCGTAACTATCGCGTTGAAGCCGCGCGACAGTGTTTCTTCGACGGCTTCCGCGGACAAATCCAACGCAAACAATACACCTTTGACTTCGTCGCAGCAGTTCAAAATTATGCCGCTGTTGTCGTACATAGAATATTTTTTACAGAATTTATCCGAAAGCGAAACGGGACCCACACCGTTTTCGAGAATTTCTAACAGTTCACTCAATTTCACCGCGCATTACCCCCTCTATATAATTAATTTCTCTTTCTATACCGGCGCGGTGTTCTTCGGTCATACCGCGCGAAAGATAGCTTTTCTTTTTATCCAGTTCTTCCTTTAAATAGTCGTAAAATACACTGTCCGAAAAGCTGTCTCTGCCGTATTTAAGCTGCGAAGGCGTATAATTTTCTTTTACGTCGGATCGCTCGCCCTTTATCAGAAAATAGTAATTTTTGCCGTCGCTGAATATACCGTCGTATTTTATGCGGCAATTTTTCTGCAAAAGGTACTTCCTTACCGCTTCCGTGTTTTTCATAGGTTGAAGTACGAAGCGGCGCGGCACATAGGCGTCGTCCAGAATTTTTATTATTTCTTCGCCGCCGATTCCCGCAATAAGCGTCTGTCCGGTATTTTCGTCTATGCCGGTAAGTCCGTCGCAACACACAGGTGTTACAACGCCTTTACCGATATAGTTTTTTAAAAGAGCTTCCGCCTTTTTCAGACATTTGGCGCTTATATCGGAAATTACGGCTTTTTCGCAAAGACCATTTTTAAGCATATACAATGCGAAATAGCCGTGGTCGCACGCCACGTCGGCAAAGCTGTCGCACTTGTCGAGGAAAGAACATATCCGTTCTATTCTGTTCATCAGGTATCCAAGAAATCGCGCAGATGCTTCGACCTTGACGGGTGACGGAGCTTTCTCAACGCCTTTGCTTCTATCTGCCTTATTCTTTCACGCGTAACGTTGAACTCGCGCCCGACTTCTTCAAGAGTCCTGGGTCTGCCGTCGTCCACGCCGTAACGCAGCCTTAAAACTTTTTCTTCACGCGGGGTAAGACTGTTTAAAACGTTCAAAAGCGTTTCTTTGAGCATTGTGGTAGAAACGCTGTCGGAAGGCGTAACGGTGGATTCATCCTCTATAAAATCGCCTAAATGGCTGTCCTCCTCCTCGCCTATGGGAGTTTCCAGCGAAACGGGGTCCTGCGCTATTTTCTGAATTTCACGGACGCGCTCCTCGGTTATGTGCATCTCCTCGGCTATTTCCGCGGGCGTAGGTTCTCTGCCCAGCTTTTGTAACAGCAGGCGGGAAACGCGGGTTAGCTTGTTTATTGTTTCGACCATGTGAACGGGAATACGTATGGTGCGCGCCTGGTCCGCAATTGCCCTGGTTATAGCCTGTCTTATCCACCAGGTCGCATAGGTAGAAAATTTAAAGCCCTTCTGATAGTCGAATTTTTCAACCGCCTTCATAAGACCGAGATTGCCTTCCTGAATCAAATCGAGAAAGAGCATGCCTCGTCCGACGTACCTTTTCGCTATGGAAACAACAAGTCTCAAATTTGCTTCCGAAAGTTTTCTTTTGGCTTCTTCGTCGCCGTCCTGCATTCTGCGGGCAAGGTCTATTTCGTCGTCGGCGGACAAAAGCGGTACCCTGCCTATGTCTTTAAGATACATTTTGACGGGGTCGTCAAGTCCTATATCGGAAAGCGCCTGTTCGTAAAGCTCTTTGTCGCGCTCGGCTTCGTCGATTATCTGGATACCCGCTTCCGCTATGGATTTATAGACGAAATCCATTTGATTGGGAGTCGTTTCGTACTTTTCCATTATGTCGCAAAGGCTGTTTGTGGTAATACTGCCCTTGGAGCCGTATGTGTCGATAATCTGTTTTAAAATTTCGTTAAGCTTCTGTTCGGATAAATTCATTATTTGTCTCCGCTTTTTAATTTTTCCCTTTGTTTTAATAGTTTTTGTATTTCGGACACCAAGGCAAGTTTTCCGTCTATAGTCCGTTCGGTATCGGATTGAACTTTAAGGGCGTTTATTCGTACGTCCAAAGCATACATTTTCAGTTTGACAACGCAGTCGGTAAAGCTTTTTTCGGCAACTTCGCCGTCAAGCGCGCCGCCGGCGCTGTAATCCAAAATTCTGCAAAGTTCTTCGTATTCGGGCGTGCTTTCTTCAAAAAACTCGAACAGCTCGGCAGGCTGTATGCGCTCGTCCATAAGTTTTTTTGATTTAATATATTTTGCAATTACCGTATGCACGTCGTCGCAGAACGGAATTTCGGAAACGTCTTCCCTTGCGTACGGTGCGCCGAAAAGATATGCCGCTATTACTAAACGCGACGCCTTTTTAATTACCGACGACGCGTCCTTGCGCGGCGTTTCCTGCGGCTGTTGCGGCGCGGGGCGTTCTTTTACGCTATTCAGGTCACGACTCAAAGACTCGTATGAAATGCCGGTTGCGTCCCTGAGCCTGTATAAAAGCTCCTCCTGCTCAGCCGCGCTGTCCGCAGTACGCACTACCTTTATCGCTTCGGCGATGTATTTGCGCTTGTCCTCGGTTTTGTTCAAATCGTATCCGCGTCCGAGAGAAGTAAGCTTGTAGTCGATAAGCGGCATAGCCGCGTCCAAACACTGCCTGTAACCTTCCGCGCCCCTCTGCTTTATCACGTCGTCGGGATCGAGCCCGTCGGGAAGCGGCACTACTTTTACGTTAAGTCCCTCGTTTTTTAAAATTTCAAGTCCGCGCATGTTGGCTTTCTGCCCCGCCCCGTCGCCGTCGTAGCTTATAAGCACCGTATCCGTATACCGTTTGATAAGCCGCGCCTGCTCCTGCGTAAGCGAAGTACCCATGCTTGCGACTACGTTTTTAAAACCCGCCTGGTAGAGAGAAATAGTATCCATATACCCTTCTACCATTATCACTTCTTTTATAGTTTGGGTTTTTCTCAATTTTTTTAAAAGATTAATATTATAAAGATTTTTGCTTTTATTGAAAATCAGCGTGTCTTTTGTGTTTTTGTATTTGGCGAAATTTGTTTTTTTCAGAACCCTGCCGCCGAAAGCGATAACCTCGTCCATAGCGTTTATGACGGGGTAAATCAACCTGCCGCCCTGCGCGTCTAAAAGTCTTCCGTCAACCTCGTTAATCGCGCCGCTGTCTATCATATCCTGCCTGTCATAGCCCTTTGATAAAAGGAATTTTGGCAAGTCTGTAAAGTTCAAGCTTGCGCCGAGTCCGAACGTACGCACTATGTTAGACGGTATTTTACGTTTTAAAATATAAGCGATATGCTCGTCCGCGTTTCCTGAATTGAGGTTGTCCAGATAAAAATGTGCGCAGTCGTTCATTATTTTCAAAAGAGTGTCGCGCTTGCGTTTAAGCTCGGTAGTCTTTTGGTTATCGAAGCCCGATTGCGGAATTTGAAGCCCCGCCCGCTCCGCAAGCATTTTGACGGCGTCCATGAAATCGATATTTTCCAGTTCGCGCACGAATTTTATTACGTCGCCCGATTCGCCGCAACCGAAGCAATGGTAATACTGGTCCGCCTCGTTAATGCAAAAAGACGGCGTTTTTTCATGATGAAAAGGACAGCACGCCCAGTGTCCGTTGCCGCGCCGCTCCAACGAAAGATATCCGCCCGCGACGTCCACTATATTGACTTTTTCTTTGAGAGTTATCAAAAACTCCTGTAATGCCGTTGCCATACTCGTTATGTGTAAATTTTATTTTTCGTCTATAAAAGTCCAACCGTGCGGGACGAAAATGCCGTTGAAAATGTAGACTGCGTATTTGTCGGTCATCGAAGAAAGATAGTCGCATACTACCTGTTCGCGCGGAAAACCGTCCAATAAAGAGACGTAAATTTCGGGCAATCTCTCCGGACGGGAGATAAAATAAGAATACATTGCCGAAAGCATTCTTTCCGCTTTTTCTTCCTCGCCTCTGGCAGAACCGGAAAGATAAACCCTTTCAAACATGAAATTGCGCATTTCTTCGCTTGCCCGTTCCACCTGCTCGTCCATTGATACAGTATTTTTTCCGTCGGAATTTTTATAAACGGACGTGATAGCGGTGTTTATACGCTCCTTAGAGCTTTTGCCAAGCACGTCCACTATATGCTTGGGAACGTCTTCCGCTTTTAAAATGCCGGCGCGGATTGCGTCGTCCAAATCGTGGTTTATGTAAGCTATTCTGTCGGCAAGCGACACGCATCTGCCTTCCAGCGTACACGGGTCGCTGTTCTTTTTATGGTTTAAAATGCCGTCGCGCACTTCGTATGTAAGATTCAATCCGCAACCGTCTTTTTCGAGAACGTCGACAACCCTCAACGACTGGACGTTGTGTTCGAATCCCGAAGGACAAAGCTTGTCAAGTATACGTTCGCCGCTGTGTCCGAAAGGCGTATGTCCCAAATCGTGCCCCAAAGCTATGGCTTCGGCAAGGTCCTCGTTCAAGCTCAAAGCGCGGGCTATGCTTCTTGCAATCTGCGCCACGTCCAAAGTGTGCGTAAGGCGCGTAACGTAATGGTCGCCCTCGGGCGAAAAAAATACCTGCGTTTTATTTTTCAGCCTTCTGAAAGATTTACAGTATATAAGTCTGTCCCTGTCGCGCTGGTACTCCGTACGCATGGCGCAAGGCTGCTCGCCGCGCTGTCTGCCGCGCGTATTTTCCGACAGGCTTGCGAACGGCGAAAAAAACGCCCGTTCGACGGCATACGTCTTATCCTTTAAACTTTTGAATTTTTCCATTACTTTAATTAATTACGAAAAAAATTCCCGATTTCCTTTTTTACGCAAAAATTTGCGCCCGTTTTTATTTTCCGAAGCCGCCGCCTACGGACAACACCTCGCCCGTTACATAATCTGCTTCCGCAAGATATACGCATGCTTTTGCCACGTCTGCGGGATAACCTATGCGTCCTGCGGGAATCTGTTCGATAAGACTTTCCATTTCACCCGCGGTGAGATGTGAATTCATACCTGTGTCGATAACGCCCGGTGACACGCAATTTACGCGCACCTTCGAGGGGGCGAGTTCTTTTGAAAGAGCTTTGGTAAACGCTATAACCGCGCCTTTCGAAGCCGAATAAGCCACCTCGCAGCTTGCGCCTATTTCTCCCCATATGGAAGCTATGTTGATTATACAGCCGCCTCCGTAACATATCATATTGTCCGCAACGGCGCGGCAACAGTGATATACGCCTTTTACGTTTACGTCAAATACCGTATTCCAGTCTGCGGATGTCGTATCCTGAATTACGCGTACAAGCGATACACCCGCATTGTTAACGAGAACGTCGAGTTTTTCGTATATTCCGAAAAACTCCCTGAACATCTGCTTTACCTGCATTTCGTCCGATACGTCCGCGCGCATAAGTACGGGACAGTAGCCGAGCATATTAAATTCTTCCTGTGTGGCAAGCGCGGTTTCCTCGTCGTCGTGATAGTTTATGACAACCTCGAAGCCGCGTTCCAAAAAAGCAAGCGCGACCGCTTTGCCTATTCCCTTTGTGCCGCCTGTAACCAATGCAGTTTTCATCCGAAATACTCCATAATTTTATCCGCCGTTTGCTCCGGCGTAAGCTCGTCCGTGTCTATTATCAAATCCGCCGCCCATTCGTAAACGGGGGAACGCTGTGAATACAACTTTTCCAAAGCCGCCGCCGCGTTGCCGTACAATAAGGGTCTGCCCTCTCCGCAGCGCACGCGTTTTAAAAGCGTTTCCACCCTTGTGCGGAGATAAACGATTTTACCGTTTTCTTTAAGAGCGTTGACGTTGCTCTCGCGCATAAGACAGCCGCCGCCGGTGGCAATAACCGCATTGTCGAGCGAGCATAAGTTTAATACTGCCTGCGACTCCAAGTCCCTGAAATATCCCTCTCCGTATTCGTCGAAAATTTTTTTGATTTCTCCGTGGCGACGCACGATTTCCTCGTCCGTATCGGCTACGATTCTGCCGCGGTTTTGAAATTCGCGCGCGAGAGTGGTTTTGCCGCTTCCGGGCATTCCGGCAAGTACTATATTCATAACTTGAAGCTTTCGCCTGCGAGAATATAGCTGTTTTTACCGAACCCGCAAACAACGCCCTTGCATACTTCCGAAATAACGGAAACGCGTCTGAACGGCTCGCGCGCGTGAACGTTGGACATATGCACCTCTATTACGGGAACGGAAGTGCAAGCAATAGCGTCGCGCAGGGCATAGCTGTAATGAGTATAAGCGCCCGCGTTCAATATTATACCGTCACAATGTGCGGACTGAATTTTTGCGCACAGCTCCCCCTCGGAATTGCTTTGAAAAAATTCGCAGTCGTCGCCCTTGAAATGCGCGGAAATTTCCTTGTTGATTTCTTCGAGAGTTTGCGCGCCGTAGACGTCTTTTTCCCTGACGCCCGTCATATTTAGATTCACTCCGTTGATAAATAAAAGCTTCATTGACCGAATACCTCTTTATACTTTGCGAAAAGCCGTTTTGCCTCGTCCTCGTCGGGCGAAATTCCGAAGTATATACACTGCGAAAAATACGCCTGATAAAACAGCATGGCTTCGCCGTTTATCGTTTTTTTACCGTAATTTGCGGCAATCCGCAAAAACTTACTTTGCCGCGGTCTGTAAATCAAATCCACCGCCGTATCGCACAGCTCTGTAAGACTGCCGTCTACTGGGGAAACGCCTTCCGTGTCGTGCATGCCGACGCCTGTTGCGTTTATAATTGCATAATATCTTGCGGCGGATAAATCGCGCAAAGCCGTTACCGCTTTAAATTCCGCGGCGACACCGCGCGCTTTTTCGTAGCTTTTATCGTAAATAAAAACCTGCGCGCCCCCGTCCGAAAGCTTTTTCGCCGCGCTTCTGCCGGCGCCGCCCGCGCCGAGAAGAAGTACTTTTTTGTCCTTTACGTCCGCGCCGCCGTTTTTCAACATAAGCGCAAAGCCCGAACCGTCTGTATTGTAACCGGATTTGTCGGACGTTTTTACCGTATTCACAGCGCCGAAAATTTGCGCGTCACCTTGTAACCGGCTGAGATAATGATTGACCGAAATTTTATAAGGAATGGTTACGTTAAAGCCGTCCAGACCGCAAAACAACCCGCAAATACGTTCCTCAAACTCAGTCTCGGGAACCGAGAGCGCAACATAGTCGACTTTTCTGCCCGTTGCCGCCGCTATAAACGAGTGTATGCGAGGACTGTCCGACTGCGAAACGTCTTTACCTATAACCGCAAGTTTAAGACTTTCCATAAGCTTCCTTTAAAACGTTTCCGCACTCCGTTATAAGCGAAACGTATTCGTTGAAATCAAGCAGTATTTCCGCGCTTTTTCCCTCTATACCCGGGACGATTACGGAAATTTTACCGTCGGGATTTTTTTTGTCGTGTACGGCGTTGGTTAACGCCTTTTCCATATCTTCGTAAACGGGTATTTTTTTGAGAACGCGCGTGATAAGCGAAATTAAATTTTCGTAATAATTTCCCTTACACACGCCGTAAGAATGCGCGATATACAGTTCGTAATACATACCGATAAGCACAAATTCGCCGTGGGACTTCCTGCCGTAATACAGCTCCAAAGCGTGACCTGTGGTGTGTCCGAGATTTAAGGTTTTGCGTATACCGTTTAAGTCGTGTTCGTCGCGCGCGACGACCTCGGCTTTATGGCGTATACAGTCTGTTATAACGTCGGCGAGAAAATGCGGGTTTGTTAAATCTTCCGCATTTTTCAGCTTAGAATATATTTCGCCGTTGAGCGCACCGTATTTGATTATTTCCCCCAAGCCGCAACGTATTTCACGCGGAGGCAAGGTTTCAAGAAAAAGCGGGTCCGCGATAACTTCAACCGGCTGGTAGAACGTTCCTATCAAATTTTTTACGTTTTTGAAATCCACGGCAGTTTTGCCGCCGACAGAGCTGTCGACCTGCGAAAGCAACGTCGTAGGTATCTGGACGAGATTCACGCCGCGCATATACAGAGAAGCGGCAAGCCCCGCGATATCACCAACGACTCCGCCGCCGATTGCTATAACTGTACAGCCGCGCTTCATGTCGGCTTCGAGCATAGCCTGAATTATTTCCAAAAGGTAGCGCGTAGACTTACTCGTCTCACCTGCGGGAAGAATTTTTATAGGGGCTTTCTCGCCGAACGTTTTACGGATAAGGTCGCTGTAAAGACTGAAAACATTGGCGTCGGTTACGATAAAAACGCCGCGGGAGGCATGCCCGTGCGCGTACGCCGAAAAGGCGCCTTCTCCGCAATGAATAACGCTGTCGCCCGACTGCGTTTTTAATTCGATATCCGTCATGGTCAATCCTCTAAACCGGCGTACCTTTTAATAACTTCCTGCATGTTATCGCCGCCCAAACGTTTCGAAACAACGTCCGCAAGCGCGAACGCCGCGACGCTTTCAAGCACGATTTCCGCCGCGCAGACTGCGCAGACGTCGCTTCTTTCCGCCGCCGCCGTACAGGGCAGCCCCGTAGCATAATCTATTGTTTCCAGTCCTTTCATAAGCGTGGGAATGGGCTTCATTGCGGCGCGGAGGACAATTTCCTCACCGTTGGACATACCGCCCTCGATACCGCCCGCGTTGTTGGTCTTTCTTACGTACTTCCCGTTTTCGGGGTATATTCCGTCGTGAACGGCGCTTCCCTCTTTATAAGCGCAACCGAAGCCGAGCCCGACCTCCACGCCTTTTATAGCCTGAACGCTCATAAGCGCGCCGCAGAGAACCGCGTCAAGCTTGGAATAATATTGCATACAACTGCCGAAGCCGCTTTTGAGTCCGTTTATGCGTATCTCTATTACACCGCCCGCGGTATCGCCCGCTTCTTTAAGGCTGTCTATTTTTTTTACGGCTTTGCTTTCCGCTTCCTTATCAAGCATAAAAAGCGGCGAGTCTTTTGCCTTTTCTATCTGGAAAAAAGTATAATTTCCGTTATCCTCTATTCCGCAAACGCTTTTGACGTAACCCGAAATTTTGACACCGAGCGCACGCAGATACTGCCTTGCAATACTACCGGCAACAACGCGGGAAGCTGTTTCCCTTGCGCTTGCGCGTTCTAAAATATTGCGTGCGTCCGACTGGGCGTATTTTTTCATTCCCGTAAGATCGGCGTGCCCCGGGCGCACCTTTGTAAGCGTTTTCGAAGAAACGTCGCAACCCTCGGGAGCCATAACGCCGCGCCAGTTTTCATAGTCGGCGTTTTTAATAACGAAAGCAAGCGGACTTGCCAGCGTTTTGAGATTTCTTACGCCGCTTAGAATTTCGACCTTGTCGCGCTCTATCTTCTGTCTGCCGCCCCTGCCGTAACCGCTTTGACGGAGCGCAAGGTAATAATTTATTTCGTCGATATCTATATCGAGATTAGACGGCAACCCCTCTATTATTCCGACAAGACATTTGCCGTGCGATTCTCCGGCCGTTGACAGCTTCATATAATTCTCCTTTTTATTTTAACGCCAAAACGCCGTCGGCGATTTCAAAGGTTACGGTTCCGTAGCAATCCGTCCTGAAAAAATTGTCGCCGGCATATTCTATCGCATCGGACATGACGTCCAATGAAGGACACCCCTTGCCGTTCTGCCCGACAGAAACCACCGCATACTGCGGTTTGGTCAAGTCGTATAGCGGCGCGCATGCGGATTTGACGTTGCCGTGGTTCGCCGCTTTTATTAATTTGCATTTTTCCAGTTGTACGGACCTGCCGTTTATATAGCAATACCCGTCGCCCGCAGACGAAACGAAATTATAGTCGGAAACTATTTTTTTCTGCAAACCGCTTTCCACGTCGCCCAAAAAAAGCATGCCGACCCCGCCGTATTCAAGCCACATGACGGCGGAAGCGTCGTTCCGCGCCTGCTCGGACGAGGGGTTTTCGTTCAAATTTTCGTATTCGGACGCGCCCGTCGGGTCGGTATGTACGGACGGAGAAAGGAAAGTAAAAAAGTAGTCGCTTTTTTCGTTTACTTCGCCCGCGCCGTATTCGCTTATTATTTTCTGCGCGCCGCTGCGGTCCGCCGCCGAAACGAAATCGCGGTAACCGTCCGTAACATAAACGTTTTTACAGTACGGCATGAAAATTTTTTCGACCCTCTTGTTTTTTACTATTTCCGCAAGACCGCCGCACTGCTCGTTATTAACGGAAGTGCAAACAAGATAGTCAATCGTATCGATATCGCATTTGTTCAGAAATTTAAAAATTGCCGCTTCGTTTTTAAAAGTCCCGTCGCCGCCGTCGATAAGCATATTTTTACCGTCGGGAAGCTCCACCACGGCGCAATCGCCGTATCCTACGTCAATGAATCTGACCCGCATAACGCCGGATTTCGCGCCTTTGTTTCTTAACACAAAATAGCTTGCAAGGTATTTTACGGGTATGAAACAATCGGTTATAACAAGCGCAATCACAAGCGCGCAAACCGCCGCAGCAATTATTACAGCCCTTAATCTGCCCTTTGACAGCTTCGGCAATTTGCCCCTTTTACTCTGCTTCATCTTTCGCTTTATCCGCAATTTATAATTATACGAAGTTTATTATACATGAAAGCAAAATAAAAGTAAACAAATTTTACATACCGCAAGGGCATAAAAGCCGCGTAAAAATATTCAAACGCCCGCGCAAAATTGCTTGCAAAATTTTATTTATTTGTTATAATGATATAGTCAAACGCAAATATGCTACTGTGGCTCAGCTGGTAGAGCAGCTGATTCGTAATCAGCAGGTCGCCGGTTCGAATCCGGCCAGTAGCTCCATTTTACTCCTCCGAGCTTGGCTCGGAGGAGATTTTTAATACGCCGAAAGCATTAAACATATTTTCCGTAAATATTATAGTAATATGTTTTCAAACAGGCGCAATACCGTTTTTATCGCCGCCGTAGTTACGGTCATATTCGCAACAATCGTCATTTGCGCTTGCGCCGTTTCATGCTCCGGCGGAAAACTCAATTTTAAAACTTCATATTACTACGTATGTTACCGCATAACCGATAACAGCGTTTCCGCGGGGTCCCTTTCGGGAACGGTTTCAAGCTACGGGGGCGCCGGTTACATTATAGAGCATGGCGGAAATTATTACGTAACCGTATCCTGCTATTACGCAAACAACGACGCGGAAACGGTTTGCGCAGGTTTAAAAAGACGGGGACTCGATTGCAGCGTAATAAAAATACAGACCGACGCTTATAAGCTACGCAGCCGCGCGGCAAAAAGAAACCGCGACCTTTACCTCGGAAACCTGAACACGCTTAACTCGCTTTCCCGCGTGGCATACGAGTGCGCCAACGGCATAGATAACGGACTTAGCCAAAGTAAAGCCAAAGAAACCGCGAAAACGATTGAAAATTCGCTTAAAGCTTTGCTGAAATCAAACCAAAAAAACTGCTTTACCGAAACGATTGAAAAGCTGTTGGCGGAGTATAAAGACAAAACAAGCGGATATCTTTACTCTAAGGACATGAGATATCTGCAAATTGCTATAACCGACGCAATAATTGAGGCGGAACTTTACTGAATTTTACTTGTAAAATTTGTAAATTTGCGCAAAATACGGATATGAACAGAAATTTCCCCGCATTTTGCGCGGCAATGCTTGCCTTTGCGCTGACCATAGCCACATTCGGCGGCATTATAGTCAATAAAGGAAAACTTGCGCACGCCGACAACCAGGACGTCGCAGTTAAGACGGTTTATCTCACCTTCGACGACGGACCCAGCGACAGGGTAACGCCTAAAATATTGGACGTCCTTGCCGAAGAAGACGTCAAAGCCACGTTTTTTATTATAGGTATTCAAGCCGAGACCCGAAAAAATCTTCTGAAAAGAATTTACCGTGAAGGGCACACGCTGGGCGTCCACTCATATACGCACAGATACAACGAAATATATTCGTCGCCCGAAAGTCTGATTGAAGATATAGACAAATGCAACAATGTAATTAAAAGCGTTACGGGCAAATATTCTACGGCGTACCGCTTCCCGGGGGGAAGCTTTAACCTGTCGGAAAAGCTTATTTCCGCAGTGTCGAAGCACGGCATGCGATACGTCGACTGGAACGCCTCCACGCGCGACGCGGAGATACTTAACGCCACGCCCGAACAGCTTTTACATGCTTCCGTAACAACCGCCGCATGTACCGAAAACGTAGTTTTGCTGGCGCACGACTCCACAACGAAAACCGCCACCGCCGACGCATTGAAAGATATTATCCATCACTTCAAGGCGGAAGGATACGTATTTAAAACTTTTTGATTTAATTATAAAAGCGGCGTCCGTAAACGGACGCCGTTTTATTTTTATGCTTATTTAATTATTCCGTCGAATCTTTCGTGATAACATGCACCCGAAGCGGTATCGAGACGATTAATTGTTAATATGCTACCTACGGTAAATTCTTCAATTGCAGATTTTTCCACTTCCGCAAAATACAGATTGTATTTTATATCGTTGCAACTCGGTTGGTTCTGCTTTACTCCGTCCAATTCAAACAATGCGTAAAGCTTACTTCCGTCTGATAAAAGAGATTTAAATGCTATATTTTCTTCCGACGAATTATAAGCGAAACCCATTATTATAAGCGATTTCGTATCGAAAAACGAAGCATCGTAGCCATCAATTAAACCGTAGCCGTCAAGCTGTGCGGAAGAATCTATCAATGTTAAATCTTCAACCGAAAACCCTCTGTATTCGATAATTTCCGTTTCACTTTTTACGCTACCGACCACCGAATAAACAACAGGGTCTTTTTTTATATTTTCGACTTGATTGGCGGGAGGATTGGTTTCATTTTTTTCTGTATCGGGTTTTTTCTCACCGCAAGCGGAAAATGCAAAGGCCGTAACAAACACCGTTGCTATTAACAATAATAACGTTAATTTTTTCATAAAACTACCTCCTTTATTTATGCACAAAATAAATAATTTTATAATTCTGTTTAATACTACTTAGTTCATTTATATTATAACATAAATACTCAAATTGTCAATATTGGCGCAAAAAGCCACAAAACGACAGTTTATTCCACGCCGTACTGTTTGCGGTACTCGTACATTTTGCCGAGGTATTCCTTACCGGATATCGTTCCGTCCTCTATAGCAGAAATTATATCCGTCATTGTTACGATAGAATAAACCTTTATGCCGAATTCCTTATAGACCTCCTGAACGGCGGAAAGCTCCGTTTCGAGCCCGCGCTCCATTCTGTCTACGGATATGACCATGCCTGCGATTTTTACGTCGGCCGCCTGTTTCAGCTTGGGCAGCATTTCCCTGAGCGCTTTACCGGAAGTCATGACGTCCTCTATGAGAATTACCCTCTCGCCGTCGGTAAGCTGTTTACCGACGAAAAGCCCGCCCTCGCCGTGGTCCTTTACTTCCTTTCTGTCAAAGCAGTAATTCATATCCTTTCCGAAGCCGTTAAAAAGCGACACCGCCGTGGTTACGGCAAGAGGAATACCCTTATAGGCAGGACCGACAAGCGTGTCCGCCTCTATCTTATTGTTTTCGATACACTGCGCGTAATAATAGCCGAGACGCGCAAGCTGGGCGCCCGATTTGTAGTTGCCCGTATTTATGAAATACGGCGCTATTCTGCCGCTTTTAAGCGTAAATTCACCGAATCTGAGCACGCCGTTATCGACCATAAATTTGATAAACTGATTTTTGTAATTCATATTATTCTCCTTTAATTGAGTACAAGCGTATCGACTATTTCGTTTACATCGTTTATGCCGTGATCGTCAAGCCATGCGCCCATTTCTTTAATTATCCGCGGCATAGCGTTTACGTCCGTAAAATTAGCGGTTCCGACCTGAACGGCGCGCGCGCCTGCCATTAAAAACTCTATAGCGTCCGTCCCGCAGGTTATGCCGCCCATGCCTATAACGGGTATTTTTACCGCGTGCGAAGCGTCGTAAACCATTTTAAGCGCGACGGGTTTTATGCCCGCGCCGGACACGCCGCCCGTATTGTTGGCTATTATCGGCCTGCGCTTTTCTATATCGACAGCCATTCCCGTCAATGTATTTATAAGCGACAGACAGTCCGCGCCGCCGTTTGCCGCCGCGACGGCGTTTACGGAAATGCTTTCGACGTTGGGCGAAAGCTTTACGATAAGCGGAGTTTTTTTCAAAGAACGTTTAGAGACGCGGGTAACTTCTTCTATGCTTTGCGGCTTTATACCGAAAGCCATGCCCCCCGCCTTTACGTTGGGACAGGAAATATTCAACTCTACCATGTCAACAAGTCCGTCCAAACGGGCGCAGATATTTCCGTAATCCTCCAACACTTTGCCCGCAACGTTGGCAATGACGACCAAGCCTTTTTCTCTTAAAAAAGGCAAGTCATGCGCTATGAAATGCTCGACCCCGGGATTTTGCAAGCCGACGGCGTTTAAAATTACGCTTGCGCCCTCTGCAATTCTCGGCACGGGATTGCCGAGGCGGGGCTCCGAAGTCATACCCTTGGTGCTTATGCCGCCGATTTGCGAAATATCGTAAATTTCGTTAAATTCTCGCCCGAAACCGTATGTGCCGCTTGCGGCGATTACGGGGTTTTTAAACTTTACCCCGCATATTTCCACCTGTAAATTTGCCATTTTATTTTTCAGTTTTCTCCGTCTGTTGATTTGTTTGCGCCGCCGCTTTTGCCGCTATGTTTTGCTTTACGGCATACTCCATTTTCAAGCCGTGAAGTCTTTGGACTACGGATTGCGGATTTTTAACATAAGTCAACTTCAAAAGCCGACCGTTTACCGTCACGAATATTCTGCCGAAGCCGAACATTGCGCCGTCCAGACCGTGCGATTTTACTGTATAACTTTCCAATTCCGTAGGTGAACACTGTACGCCCGATTTTACGAAAGTAAGCTTTCCGTCGCTGAAAATAATATGACAGTCCGGCATGCGGATAAAATATACAAGCCAGCAGATACCGCAAACAAGTAAAGCAAGTCCGACTACCAACACAAAAACACCGAATAAAATTTTGTAATTTCTTACACCCGACGTAAACGCGTTTACAAACAGAATCGCGCCCAGCAACGAAAGCAAAGCCCCGAATGCAAGGCAAATACCGTATGTGACTATGTATACCGATTTTGCGGTTGCGCCTATTTTTTCTCCGTTCATATAAATATCCTTTTATAATTCCACTTCGTTTATTTCAAAGACGGGTCCGTCCTTGCATACGCGGGCGTTTTTACCGTCTGCGGTTTTGCATACGCATACGAGACACGCGCCTATACCGCAACCCATGCGTTCCTCCAAAGAAACGAAACAGGGTATTTTGACTCCGCTTTCTTTGATTTTCGTTTTGAGGGCTTTAAGCATTACGGGCGGACCGCATGCGATAACGGCGTCGGCTTTTATATTTGCCGCGTCCGAAAAATACGCGTCTACGGCGTTGCCTTTTTTACCGTAGCTTCCGTCGTCGGTGGTTACCGTAAGACGCGCGCTTTTTTCGAATTCGTTTAAAAGGCATACGCAGTCTTTATTTCTGAAACCTATATAAGAATAAAAGCTTTTATCGGGATTTTCGCGTATAGCCGCGATAAGGGGAAAGACGCCCACTCCGCCGCCTATGACCGCTATGCTTTTATATCCCGACAAATCGAAATAATTACCGAGCGGAAGCAGCACGTTAAGCTTATCGCCGCACTTGACCTCCGTCAAATTAACGGTTCCCTTGCCCTTGACCTGATAGCATAAGCTTAAATCGTTTCCCTCGGCGATACACACGCCGAGCGGACGGCGCAGTAAAAGGCTATTGTCACCGACGGACAAATTTACGAATTGTCCGCCGTGAAGCGCGCCTGCGCCCTCGGGAAGCGTAAGAGTAATCATATAAATATTCTGCGCAATGCGTTTATTGCTTTTTACGGTTGCGGATAAATCTTTCATCTTCCTATTTTACCTATCGCGGCGAGAAGATCTTGCTGCATATCGAGACATGCCGCGCGAGCCGCTTCGTGATAATTCATACCGCTGTATACGGGATTTTTATATGCGCAGATTATCCCGCGCGAGCTGTTGACTATACCGCCCAGTCCGCGCTTGTCGAAGCAGACTTTAAGCATTTCCGCACTGCCGCCCTGCGCACCGTAGCCGGGAATAAGGAAGAAAACGGACGGAAACTTTTTCCTGAGGTTTTCCGCTTCCTGCGGGTGGGTTGCGCCGACAACGGCGCCCACGTCGGAATAACCGTACCTGCCAACGGTATCGGCGCCCCATTCCGCCACGAGTCCACCCATGCGCTCGTAAACGTATTCCCCGCTTTCAAGCTTTAAATTTTGCAATTCTCCGCTTGACGGATTGGAGGTTTTCACCAGCGCGAAAATACCCTTGTCGCGCGATTTTATATCCTCGATAAACGGTTTGATACCGTCGAAGCCGAGATAGCCGTTGACCGTAAGCATGTCGGCGGGAAACGCTTCTATATATTTTTTGTTGATTTTAGTCCTGCCCAGATACGCCTTGGAATAGCAGCCCGCCGTGGAGCCTATGTCGTTGCGCTTACAGTCGGCAATTACAATCATGCCTCTGCCGCGGGCGTAATTAACGGTATAATTGAAAGCCTTCAACCCCTCGTAACCGTACATTTCGTAATAAGCGATTTGCACTTTGACCGCCGGAACGATATCGCAGATTTTATCGATAACGTTCATATTGAACTCGGTTATGCGCTCGGTCGCGCTTTCCGCGGTAGCAATTTCTTCTCCGGCTTTATCCGCCTTCATATCGTCGGGAAGATAATCGAAGTCGGTATCGAGACCGACGCAGGTAGGATTTTGCATTTCGATGATTTTGTCAATTAATCTGTCAATCATTTTCTTATTCTCCGAATTTTATATCTCCGTCCACAACAGTGCAGACGATTTTTCCGTAAACCTCGTATCCGTTGAAGGGCGTGTTTTTTCCCTTGGATACGAATTTTGCCCCGTCTATAACGTACTTGGCGTTTAAATCCACAACCGTAATATCGGCTGGCGCGCCTTCTTTCAGACAGCCGCCGGTAAGCGAAAGAATTTCCGCGGGTTTCGCGCTCATTTTTCCGACAAGCTGCGGTAAAGTCAGGTGCCCCGTTTTGACCAGATAAGTATAGCTTAACGCAAAGCTTGTTTCTATGCCGCTTATGCCGAACGCGGCAAGATTGTATTCCACCTGTTTGTCTTTAAGGGCGTGCGGGGCGTGGTCGGTCACAATACAATCGAGAGTGCCGTCTTTAAGCCCTTCGATAATCGCCGCCCTGTCTTTATCCTCCCTTACGGGGGGATTAACTTTGGTGTTTGTATCGTAGGAAGTAATTATATCGTCGGTGAGTATGAAATAATGCGGACAGGTTTCCGCCGTCACCTGCACGCCGCGCTTTTTGGCGCTTCTTATGATGTCCACGCCGCTGTAAGTGGAAACGTGACAGATATGGACGGGAACGGACAGACTTTCCGCAAGACAAATATCGCGAGAAATCATTATGTCCTCCGCCGCGCGCAGACTGCCTTTCAGCCCTGCAAGCATCGAATTATAGCCCTCATTCACGACCCCGCCGCCGACAAGGTCCTTGTCCTCGCAATGACAGAGACATTTCAAGCCGAAGCCCGAAGCATATTCCATTGCAAGGCGCATGATATCGGAATTCATGACCGATTTGCCGTCGTCGCTCAGCGCGACCGCGCCCGCCTGCTTCATTTTGCCTATTTCCGCCATTGCGGTTCCGTCCTCTCCGCGCGTAATTGCGCCTACGGGGTTTATTTTACAGAGATTTACCTGACTTTCCCTGTATTTTATATACGATACGACAACCGCGTTGTCGCAAACGGGGTTTGTGTTGGGCATACAGCATACCTGGGTAAAACCGCCTGCAACCGCCGCTTTGGAGCCGCTTTCTATATCTTCCTTACCTTCGTAACCCGGTTCGCGCAGGTGAACGTGAATATCTATCAAGCCCGGCAAAACGTGCTTGCCGGAAGCGTCCACCGTTTTACAGTCTTCTTTTACGGTTTCCGCAATTTCAGATATAATGCCGTCCTCGATAAGTACGTCCGCACGCCTTTCGCCTTCGGGCGTAACAACCGTGCCGTTTTTTATCAAAAGCTTCATAAATTCTTCCCCCTGTATTCCGCAAGCAACTTTAAAACCGCCATGCGCACCGCAAGCCCGCAAGTCACCTGCTCGTTAATGCAACTGCTTTTACCGTCTATCAAAGCCGGAGTAAGCTCCACGCCCCTGTTTACGGGACCCGGGTGAAGTATCACCGCGTCTTTTTTCGCGTATTTCATAAGGTTTTCGTTTACGCCGTAAAATTTGGAGTATTCGCCGAGGGAGGGAAACAGTCCGCCGCTCTGACGCTCCAACTGTATTCTCAGCCCCATAACGCCGTCGGCGCCGTCGATAGCCTGCTCCCGCGAGGAGGCTTTTTTCGCGCCCAGCTTTTCGATTTCCTTGGGCATGAGGGTCTCGGGGGCGTACACCCATACCTCCGCGCCCAGCTTTTTCAGCCCGAAAATATTGCTTTTTGCCACCCTGCTGTGCTTAATGTCGCCGAGAATCGCTACTTTAAGCCCCTTGATTTTACCGAATTTTCTGCGCAGCGTAAGCATATCCAAAAGCGCTTGGGTAGGATGCTCGTTAATGCCGTCGCCGCCGTTTAAGACGCTTGCTTTGACGTTTTCGGCAAGAAGCTTGGGCGCGCCCGCCATAGAGTGACGGATTGCTATGAAGTCGATTTTCATATCGTCAAGCGTTCTGCCCGTATCGATAAGCGTTTCGCCCTTTTGAACCGAGCTTGCCGCAACCGAAATATTGACTTCGTTTGCGCCGAGATATTTACCGGCAAGCTCGAACGACGTGCGCGTACGCGTGCTGTTTTCGTAAAACAACGTAACAAGCGTCTTACCTGCGAGTAAATCCGGCTTTTTCTTTTTACCGTTCAAAAGCTCTCTCATTTTATCCGCGGCGTCTAAAATTTCGGTTATTTCTTCCGCCGTACAGTCTTGAAGCCCCAATAAATCTTTGTGTCTGAACATATGTTAATCCTTAAATTATTCTTTACAGAAAAAAAGCGGTAAAGGCGACATAAAAGCAATCCGCTTCCGCCTTTTCCGCTTTGAATTTATTTACGTATGAAATAAAATTTAAATTTCTCCGCTGCATAAACGACCCGTTCGTAATATCGGTTTTTAGAAGTATAACACAAGTTTAGAAAAATGTAAAGTTACGGACGGCTTTAATTTGCGATTTTTACAAAATTCTTTGCAGGGAAAAGCCGACCTTATCGCAGGAGGTCAGGACATATTCGATTGCGTTCTTTACCGTGCGCAGAGGGAAATAAGTTTCGCCGTGGATATGCCCGAAAACCACCTTGTCCGCGCGCCACTCCTCAAACATACGCGTAAACAGCGTGTCGGGCGACTTCAACGAAAAAGGCGGATAGTGCGTCATAACTATTAATTTATCTTCTTCCGCGCGCACTTTTTCCACCTGCTTGTAGCAAAGCTTAAACCGCTCGGCTTCGCGGAGATACAGCTTTTCGTCGTGCTCGCCGTAATCCGAACTGCCCGGGCAAGTCCAGCCGCGCGAACCGCAAATTATTATATTTTCTATTTTGACGCAATCGTTCTGCAAGAAATAAAAAGTACCGTCGGGCGCGGCGGCGCGCAGCTTGGTTATGCCGTTCCACCAATAGTCGTGATTGCCGCGGATAAATACTTTTTTGCCTTTAAGCTCCTTTAAAGTACGCAAATCGTACAGTCCTTCTTCGAGAACCGTACCCCAGCTTACGTCGCCGCAAATTAAAACCACGTCTTCGTCGGAAACCTTTTCCCGCCAGTCTTTTTTTATTTTTTCAAAATGGTTTTCCCATCCCGCGCCGAACACCTCCATGGGCTTGTCCGTAAGTCCGGAAAGATGTAAATCGCTTATTGAAAATACTTTCATGCTTCCATTTTAACATTTCTTAAAAAATTTATAAAGCGTTTTTCAGTATGGAATTTTCATAAAAAACAGGCTGAATTTACGCAAAAAGAGCTTATTATGCGTAACATAGTACTATTTTTCCACTTTAAATTGACTATTTTGCCCGAAAAAAAATTAAACGGCGGGGCCGAAGCACCCGCCGAGCGTTGTTGAAATATTGTTATTGTTTGGAGCAGTTTTTGCCCTGAGGATAAAGGGGAAGCTCGAAGAATCCCGTACATACTTCCTGAGTGTAATCCTGTGCGGGCGGTATTGCGCAATAGCCGTAGCTCGGCACGAGAATTTCAACGTTTATGGAAACTTTGAGAATCGTTGTGAGACATGCGTTTACGCTGAACGTACCCGTTTCGGAATTAAAAGTGCCTTCCGCGCACACGGCGCTGACTTCCGCGGTAACCTGATACGGCATTATCGAAGGAGCCGGAACGAACAGGAGAACGTCCTGCGCTACGCTGATGGTGGCTTGAGCGGACCCCTCCACGCCGTTAGCGTCCGTGTAAAGTACCTCGACGGGAATGCTTACGGTCGCCTGTACCCTTGCACAGCCGGGTTTGTCGGCTAACCTTTCGACATTCAGGTTTGTGATGTTACCCGTAGAAGTCGTCGACCTTGCGCTTATGAAAGTCAGGGGGTATGTAGGGTCCGAGGGAACCTGGTCGGTGAGCGTTAAGGTATAATTTTCTATCTGTATCTGTTTGATGCAGGCGTCGAAAATCTTTTGTGCCTGAATGCACACCTTTTCACACATTCCGTTTAAAGGATTGCCGCTTATGGAACCGGGGCATTTATCCGATTGAAAATTGGAAAAAAATGACATTTTGACCTCCGTTATTTTTTATATATTACATTATATGCCACGCGGTTATTTACACGGCACAAATAATTTGCATGTGGGATAAACGGGTTTGTTTCCGTTGGTTTGCCGTAAAAGTTCCTCGTCGGCGCCGAATTTGAGCGCGACGGTACGGTAAGTATCCCCGACTTCCGCCGTGTACCTTACGTAATCGCCCGAAGCGACTATAATCATGCCGGCGAAAACACCATCGGGCACAGGAACGCCGAATACGTCTTCCAGCTCCTTCGGGCGCTGTCCGCGTTTAACCCTGAAATATTTGTTTCTGTCCGTAACGAGCGTAAACATTTTGTATATTATACGCATTTACCGCGCAAAACGTTCATAATCCGACAATGAAATTTGTAGAATAATGTTGATGAAACACAATATTTACAAATCCGCCGCGCAGGTGACGGTCCTCTCTACAGTGGAAAAAGCTTTAAGCTTCTTTTACAGAATAATTTTATCCCGTATCATAGGCGCCGAGGGCATAGGCATTTACCAGATATGCCTGTCCGTTTTCGCCGTATTCCTTACAGCCGCTTCCAGCGGCGTACCCGTTACGGTTTCACGCTTGATTGCCAAAAGCAACGCGAATAACGACGAAAAAGGCAAAAGCGCAGCCGTCACGGCGGGAGTAATTGCAACACTTGTGGTTACGGTGCCCGTTGCCGTCGTTCTGCTTTTCGGCAGAAATCTTTTCGGATTTCTTTTTTCGGACGCAAGGTGCACGAATATTTTCCTTATTTTGTTGCCGGGACTTATCCTTACGTCCGTTTACGCGGTCATGCGCGGCTCCTTCTGGGGCAATAAGCAATTTTTGTCTTACAGCATAATAGAGCTGTTGGAGGACGCCGTGATGGTCGTTCTCGGCTGCGTACTCGTTTACGGAGTGACGGACCCTATGCTCGGCGCGCAGCGCGCCACGATAGCCGTGCTTATTTCTTACGTATTCTCCTTCGGCGCGTCGCTTATCTGGTACTTTAAAAAGGGCGGAAAGTTCGTCAACCCCAAAAGCCAGCTTAAACCGCTTTTCTCCTCCTCGCTGCCCATTACGGCAATGCGCACTTCCACTTCCGTAATAAATTCCGCTGTTGCAGTGCTTCTACCCCTGCTTCTGATGAAAACTTACGGATTGAACAATTCCGAAGCGATAAGCCTTTACGGCATAGCAATAGGCATGAGCGTGCCCATTTTATTTATACCGTCGTCGCTGATAGGCTCTATTTCGGTAGTGGTCGCACCCGAACTGTCGGAAAATTATTACAGGAATAAGACCGAGCTTGTTAAATTCGACGTGGAAAAATCGGTCAGGGCGGCGGTATTTATAGCCACTTTGCTTATACCTTTGCTGTTTGTGTCCGGCGACGAAATAGGCGAATTTCTCTACTCAAACACAATGAGCGGCGAGATTGTGCAAAGAAGCGCGTTTATTCTGCTTCCCATGTGCCTTGCCATGATTACCAATACTGTACTAAACTCCATGAACTGCGAAAAGAAAACGCTTATAAATTTCTTCCTCGGCGCGGCGGCAATGCTTATAAGCATAGTTGCTTTGACGAAATTTGTGGGAGTTTACTCCTACCTGATAGGGCTTGCGCTGAGTTACATAATTTCAGGCGCGCTTAATTTAAGACTGTTAAGAAAAAAATGCCACGGCGTCAAATATCTGAAATATACCGCGCACGCATTAATCGTTATCGTAGTAACATGCGCTTTCGGAAGCTTCCTCGACGGAATAATAAGCCGTTACATAGGCGTGCTTTGGCAACTTGTTATTTGCGCGCCCGCATGCCTTGCTTTTTCCGCGGCTTTCCTGTACTGTCTGGAAATGTTTACAATGCGCCCCGTCAAGAAGCTGCTTTCGAGAAGCTGAATTTTACCTTGGCGAGAAGTCCCGCGGCAAGCAGGACAAGAAACGCGCCGAAAAGCTTTTTTAAAATAACAGGCGGCAACAGAGCCGCGGCGAAACCGGCGGTTACCGAACCGAGCACCGCCGGTATTACTATGCTTAAAAGACCCTGCGTTTTTAAAAGTCCGTTTTTTTTGTGCACGTTAAGCGTAAAAGCCGCCATAGGCAGAAAAGCTATCAGATTCGTCGCCTGCGCAACGTGCTGTTCCACGCCGAGCAACACGGTCAGCGCAGGAATAAGGATAGTTCCGCCCCCCATTCCCATACCGCCCAGAAGTCCGGCAAAAAAGCCGGCTATAAGAAACAAAATAAAACTCACGCCGTTATCATCCTTATGCCCGCCGCAAACATTACGGCGATAAAAATGTAATTTATAACCGTTTTCGGGAAAAAATCAAGAGAATAAGCGCCTAAAAGCCCGCCCGCAACCGAACCGATTGCCGCGGGTATTATTACGTCCGCAGACGCATAACCGTTAGCTATATAAACTATCGCGCTTGCCGCGCAGACGGGCGCTATTACGAATATTGCCGTTGCGTGTGACTGTTTATCCCCGTATCCGAGCATATTTTTCAAAAGAGGTACGGCGACCATTCCTCCTCCGCCGCCGAACAGTCCGTTAACAAGTCCGGTCAACAGCCCCGCAAGCAAACGTTTGAAAAAATTATTTTTGGTTTGCATATTAACTTTACTCTAAAACAGTTTTTGCAATTAAGGCAAAAATAATAATTTTTTTGCATTTTATACCGATATTTGCTTGATTAAAAACCGCGCTTATATTAAAATAGATAAGTAAAAATTTTTATTAATGTAAAAGAAAAGAAACTTTTCCTTAAAAGGTGTCTTATGATTAAACGCAGTTCAAATAAACGCAGATTAAAGTACGTATTCGTCGCGCTTGCCTGCACGGCGGCATTCTCGTTAACGGGTCTTGCGGCGGCATGCAAGCCAGACAAACCCGATAACGAGGATGAAAAAACCACGTCCAAGGAAGATACGCAGCTTCTCAAAAACGGAAACTTTGAATTTTTCAACGTTCCCGACGACGGCGTCTATCTCGTCAATACGCCCAATAACTGGACGCGCGGCGGATCTTCTTCCTACACCCAGTCCGGTATAATAGGCACTTCTCAAAAGGATTGGGCGGCTTTGACCGACAGCGGGCTTGCGGCAAAGCTTGACTATAACAACGCGCTCGACTCCTCCGATAAAGACTATAAGGACAAGCACGTCGACTACAACGGACTTAAATCCAGCGATTTGCTTTATAAAGACACTTACGCCGCTTTGAACACGAAAGACGACGCCGAAGAAGCGGACAAGACCGCCGCTAAGGAGTTTATAGAAAACCCCGGCACGCATTACAACGTGCGCGAGAAAGACGGGGGGCTTGTTTATACCGACGACGAAGGCAATGAAAAGCCCGTTTACGAAGATAAGGACGAAAACAGCAAGACGTACGGAGATTACTTCTTTGACGAGGAACTTAAACAGCCCTTCTCCCACGTGCTTATGGTCCATAACTACGCGACCTCTCACAACGGCATTGCGCAGAATTATTCTTCGGTCAGCATAGACCTGCCCGCAAACACCGCGGCGGAAATTTCCGTATGGGTCAAAACGGCTTACCTTAAATTTTCACAGGGCGCCGACGTCAGCCAGGACCGCGGAGCGAATATTACCGTTAAACATACCGTCGGCTCGTCCACCCTCGACAATTTCTCTATTACGAGCATAAACACAGAAAAACTTATAAAAGACGGCAAAGCTTCCGCCGATTACAACGGCTGGGTTCAATATTCCGTTTATGTTAACGCGTGCGATTTCACTTCCAGCAATATTACATTGGAGCTTGGTTTGGGAGAGTCAAATCTGCGCGACGTAAATTATCCCGTGGAGGGTTACGCGTTCTTCGACGACGTAAGCGTAACCAAATACGTTTCGCTTGACGACAGCGAAAATTATAAAAACGACGAACAGAAAATCAAAAACGACAAGACGAATCTGACGCTTTCCAGCGATAAGAGCGAAAAGGTCTTTGTTGCGGATACGGATGTAAGAAACAATACCGCTATTGACCAAAGACACGCAAACAGCTTCTCTTATCTCATCGACCTTGCGTCCGAGCAGGATTACAACGCGGTAAGCTTCTCAAATGCGACTGCGGGACTTACCGTAGATAAAGACGGATATACCACTTCGCTTTATACGCTCGGCGAGAAAAATTTAATGGGATTTACTACGGCGACGGCTACAAACGACGCTAAGCTACCCAAAAACTTCAACTCCTTCAGCCTGACGGGCGATTTGCTTGCATACTTTAAGGCGGGCTACGAATTTACCGCGGCTGACACCGAATTTAACGCAAGACTTAACGAAGCTTTGAAAAGTGCGGCGGATTTGCCCAAGCTTGACGCGGCAACAGACAACAACGTGCTTTTGATGCTTTCCGCCAACAGGGCTGCGTACACCTCCTCCGTCGACCTTACGATAGCCAAGGAAAGCCGCACTATTGTTTCCTTCTGGCTTAAAACTTCCGACATGAAGGGCTCCACCGCCGCAACCGTAACGGCGACGGACAAGGGCGATAAGGATAATACGGCTACGTTTACGCTTGACTCTACGGGCATGACAACCGACGTAGGCGACGAAGAAAACAAAAAAGATATTTTCAACGGCTGGGTGCAGTGCTTCGTATTTATCAATAACGAAACCGAAAGCGAAAAAACCGTATCTCTCGATTTAAGTATCGGTCAGACCGTAATTAAAGATACGGACGCGGCAAAATACAAAGCCGGTTGGGTTTCCATGGCTAACCTGCAAACCCTGTCCGTGGACGAAAAAACTTTCTCCTATACCGGTGAAGGCGACCACACCGCCACCCTTACGCTCGGCGAAGACAAGGATAAAGAAACTAACGCTTTCGACGAGGTTTACGGCAACCAGATTCACCGCATAGAAAACGATTTTGCCAACCCCGCAAACTATACGGGCGTTAACGGCGGAAGCTCTTACGTTAAAAACAACGGACAGATTTCCATGCCGTTCGACGACTCGAACACCAACGGCAACGCCGGACTTATAAACAAAAAATACTTCGAAAACTACAAAAACAACGAATGGTTTAACGACCTTCTCAACGGCTTCGGTTTATCCGGCAATACCGATTACAACGCAGTATGGAACAATATTTTCGGTTCCAAATCCGTACAGCCGCTGGTTATCGTAAATAAAACGCGCGACAGCTTTGTCATTGCGAAAAACGTTACCGAGGAAAACTTTAAAAACTACTACCTCAAAAACGACAATAACGAATTTGAAAATGTAGCTACCGACGCGGAATTCGACAAAGACGCTACCTACTTCGAGAAAGTTCAGGTTAAAAACTACGGATTCCTGGGTTCCGAGCAGACGGTTGCCGCAGACAGCTATGCGACTGTAAGCGTAAAAGTCAAGGTTAGCAAGGGCGCCGTTGCATACGTTTACCTTACCGACACTTCGGCAAGTAAAGAGGTGCTTACGTTTAAAGCCCCCTCCTACACCTTCTATTACGACCAAGACGGTAACGTCCTCAAAAAGAAACCCGAAAAAGACCCGACTCTTACCGAGCAGCTTGAAAACATACTTTACACCCTGCGCGACGACGGTCTGTATCAGGACGCCAACGGAAAGCTGTACGCAAACGTTTACAACTATGCAAAGCTTTACAAGGACGCTTCGGCGCAGTATTTCGATAAAGACAAAAACCCCGTGGGCTTCAATAACCTTGTTAAAGGACAGACTTATTACAAAGCCGACGGAACGGAAGCTAACGGATACCTTGTCACCGACGACGGAACTAAAATTTACGAATATAAGGACGGCAAATATTACTATGTAATGAAAGACGTCAAACCCGTAGAAGTTAACCCCTTCGATACAAGCTATGCAATAAAAGGCTACTCCGATATTTCCGAAACTTACGTTGCGAAAATTGAAGGCAACGAAGAAAACGCAAACAAATGGATTACGTTAAACTTCGTACTTCACGCAGGAAGCGCAAGCAAGTCCTATCGTCTGGAGCTTTGGAGCGGAGAAAGACAGTCGCTTGACAGCGGTTCCGCAGAAAACAGCACGGTTATCTTCGATTACAGTTACAGCACCGTTTCCGACGATACGCTGAAAAACGATTATTACGAAAAGAAAATAATAAGCGCTTATCAGGAACTTCTTACAAGCAAAGGACTATTGTCCGGCTTTGCAACTTTGACGGAAAATATCAGCTATTACAAAGAGCTTACCGACAAATACCTTGCAAGCGGCGAATTAACGCAGGCGGATATCGACAAGTATGAAATTTTAACCAACTACGTCGCCCACTACTACACTTACAGTTTATACGACTCGGCAAACTTTAAGCCTTTCAATAAGGAAACGGCTGACGAAAACTCGACCGGATACGATTACGATATAAGCAAATACAGTGAAAAGCTTGCGTATTTGCAGATTTCCGAAGGCGACACCTACACGGTATTTGCGGACTACTCCGTTATAGACCAGTCCATAAGCCTCGGCGAGGACTCGGATACGGGCGACGGCGACAATGACAAGCCTAAGGGAAATAACACAACGGTTTGGTTGTTGGTTTCCTCCATACTGCTTGTTGTAGCGTTGGTTGTGGCTATGATGTCGCTGTTAATCAGAGATATGCTTAAAAAGAAGCGCCGTGAAAAAGCGATAGGCAAAAACAATTTCAATCATCAGAAAGCAAACCGCTATATGAAGAAGCTTCACCTTAAAAAGGAAGAATTCGAAGAAGTGGATATTTCCGACGACGAAGAACAGCCTGTTGCGACCGAAGAAACGCAAAACCCGGAAGCCGAAACGGTTGAAACGGAAGAACCCGAACAGCCGACTGAAAGCGATGAAATTCCGGAAGAAAATAATTCCGACAACGGCGAAGAAGAATAATCAAAACATTTAAACCGCCCGCGCTATTGCGCGGGCGGTTTTATTACGGTTAATTAAAAAATCAAATTCTCAATCCGGAAGGCAAATGGTTTTTGGCAACACCTTCGACAACCTTACACCAACCGAGCGGATAACCCCTGTATGTTACAAGGTTCCAACCCTTTTCGGCCGCAGGAGCCTCAAACGTAAGTCCGTGTAAATAGTTAAGCGCGGTGTACTCGTCCACGTCTACGCTTTTCGCTTCGTCTGCCTTTAAAGCCATTGCAAGTCTGTGCGACGGAATAAACCGTTTCCCCGCCGAATCGTTGCAACCCAAAAACAAGCCTTCCGCACGGCAAGCTTTATAACCCGACCGAAAATTAATATCCGGCATTCCGTCAAAAAAACTGCGGATAGCACGGTCGCTGTCATAGACGTTTTCAAGCTTTATCCCAAGCGTTTGCGCTTCCCACTCTCTGTACGGTTTTAAGCTGTTGCCGTCTTTCACGCAAGGCTTTTTCAACTTCAAATCTGTGCGTTTACCGTCGGTTTTTTCGAGGACGGCGCAAAAGTGTCCTTCCCCGCGTATATTGTGAGGCAAAAGCCTTTTCATGTCCAACAGCTTATAATTTTTATTATTTTTTAAAAAGCTTTCTATCTGTCGTTCATTTTCATCGGATGAAAATGTGCATGTTGAATATACCATTCTTCCGCCGACCGCAAGCATTCTGTCGGCGCATTCAATAATATTTTTCTGTCTTTCGGCGCAAATTTCTACGTTTTTAAGGCTCCACTCGGGTATCGCGTTAGGTTCCTTTTTAAACATTCCCTCTCCCGAACAGGGTGCGTCCACAAGAATTTTGTCAAAATAACTTCCGAAAAGTTCCGCCATAACTTCGGGCGTTGCAGACGTCAAAAGAGTATTTTTTATACCCATACGCTCTACATTGCTTTCCAGAATTTTAAATCTGTCGTAATTGATTTCGTTTAGTACAAGCACGCCTTCGCCGTCCATGCATTGCGCAAGCTGAGTGCCTTTGCCGCCCGGTGCCGAACATAAATCCAATACTCTTTCCCCCGGGCGCACGTCCAGCTCCGGCGCGGCGCACATTGCCGACGGCTCCTGCACGTAATACAAACCCGCCGCGTGCTCTATTGTTTTGCCCGGCGAATCCGAAAGAGTATAAAACCCGCTTTTCTCCCAGGGCACGCAGCCGTCGAGAATAACGGGTGAAATTTTTTCAAATTCCTCAACGGAAATTTTAAGCGTATTTGCACGTACTCCGCGGACAACCGGCTTTTCATAGCTTTTCAGAAAATTGTCGTAATCCGCACCGAGCCGCGCCTTCATGACGGAAAGAAATTCCCGAGGCAAATTCATTTTAAAAGCTCCCTCAACCCGTCCGGAGTAAGCACGACCACTCCTTCACGCTTTCTTGCGCTTTGCGAACGAACGCCGTCGTCGCTTTCCTCGCAGACGTAATAATCACACTCGTCTAACCGTGCGGAATACTTCCCGCCGCGCTCGTAAATTGTGTTTACCAGCGGTATCGAAATTTCGGTATTATTTTCGATAGTCCTTGCAAACGTAAAAATTTTACCTTTCAAAGCGCCGTCTTTGTTGCTTTTTTTGCGCGAAACGTTATTAAAAAACTCAACACGCGCCTTAGAACGCGCCAACTTTTCTTCGCGTTTTTCTCTGTTATAAGCCCTCATTCCCTTTGACTGCGGGCGGGTAATATTGTAATTTTCTATTTTTCCGTACAAAATGCCCAAACCGTCTAAAAGCTCCGAAAGAGCGCAACCTTTTTCCGCGCACATTGCCTGCACTATACGCATTGTGGCGTAAGCGTCGTCGGCGGCGCGGTGCGGGGTAAACTCCACACCCAAATCGTTTGCAATATGCTCCAAACCGAACTGACGCGAAAAGTCGTTTTTTACCGCCATATAGACCAACTGACTGTCCGTAAAGCGGAAGTTAAACGACGGCAATCTGAAACGTCTCGTTTCCAAATTGAGATATTTGACGTCGTTGACGGTGGAATGTCCGCACACGACGTTTTCGGGATTTTCCAAAAGTGACTTTATATACGGATACACTTTTGTAAATTTTGGATATTTTTTAAAATCGTCGTAGTCGTACGGCAAAACAATACCCTTATCGCCCTTTCTGTCCGTAAGGCGGAACTTGCCGCGCGGATTGATAAGAATATCTTCTTTTTTTATAATATTGAAATTTTCGTCGCAGACGACGTAGCCGAATGCGCAAATTTTTGCTTCCGTTTTATTGACGCTTGCGCACTCGATATCGAAAAATACTAAACTCATTTTTACCGAAAATTAATTTTTACCGAATAATTATAACATATTACGATTTAAATATCAACTTTAAGCCGCGCCGCCTATTGACAAATATGATAATTTATAATATAATTTTTTTGAAATGAAAAAATTGTTGACAATTGTCGTATGCGACGGAACGCAAGACGTTAATACCGAAAATTTTAACGAAAATATAGAAATTACAGTTGCCGAACAGGGCAACGTCTCTCAGGCAATAAAGAATTCAAAAGCCAAATTTACGTTTGTTTCCGACTGCGGTATTTCCGCAGCCGAGACGGATTTCTTTCTTGAAACACTGCGCGAAGCGAATACCGATATGGTACTTGCCTCGGACGTTTGCGCTGTCAAAACCTCTGTTTTGAAGGATTGCGATTTAAAGAACGCGGACGCTTTTACTTACAACTCTTTCGGGGCAATGAACTGCAAAACCTTGAAAAGAATACGTTGCGTTCCTTTCATGACGGAAAAACAAAAATTGGAATGCACTGACAAAACGACGCATAATTTGCTTTGTGTTGCGGATGAATTCAAAAAAGTCAAATCCAAACTGAATAAAGATATTTATGCTTACGTATTCGACACGCTTTGCGACAGGCTGGTAACCTACTATATGACTGCCGTACTTGCGGTCAAAGACGGAAATTTGCCCGCCGAGAAGCTTATTGAGTTCGATAACCGCCTTAAAGGTGAAATCGTGCTGTTTCTTGCGTTGGAAAAACGTTTCACTGCGACAAAGTTGCAAAAACTGAGAGAAAAGGGCTTCAAAATATCCGGTCTGAAAGCGAGAAAATTCAGAAAACTGCTTAATATCTGACAGAAAACACCGCGGAAATTATCCGCGGTGTTTATTATTTTTTAGGTAAAATTTTGTCTTTACCGCCCATATATTTACGCAAAACTTCAGGTATATATACGCTGCCGTCTTTTTGCAGATGGTTTTCCAAAAACGCTATCAACATTCTTGGCGGCGCAACTACCGTATTGTTTAAAGTGTGGGCGTACTCGTTTTTGCCTGTTTGTGAATTTTTATATCTTATTCCGAGTCTTCTTGCCTGTGCGTCAGTAAGATTGGAACAACTGCCTACCTCGAAATACTTTTTCTGTCTGGGGCTCCATGCCTCTATGTCGCAGCTTTTGTACTTTAAATCAGCCAAATCGCCGGAACAGCAAACAAGCTGTCTTACGGGAATTTCCATGGAAACAAAAAGCTCTACGGTGTAATTCCAAAGTTTTTCATACCAGCTATCGCTTTCTTCGGGCTTGCAGATAACTATCATTTCCTGCTTTTCAAACTGGTGTATACGGTAAATTCCGCGCTCCTCTATTCCGTGAGCGCCTTTTTCTTTTCTGAAACAGGGCGAGTACGAAGTAAGCGTTTGAGGAAGCGAAGCTTCGTTTAACACTTCGCCCATGAATCTGCCTATCATTGAATGTTCAGACGTACCTATAAGATATAAATCCTCGCCCTCTATTTTATACATCATGCCTTCCATTTCTTCAAAGCTCATAACGCCGGAAACAACATCGCTTCGTATCATGAACGGCGGAATGCAGTAGGTAAAGCCTTTGTCTATCATAAAATCGCGGGCATAGGTAAGAACAGCCGAATGAAGGCGCGCCACATCGCCCAAAAGATAATAAAAGCCGTTGCCGCTGGTGCGCCTTGCGGCGTCTAAATCTATTCCGCCGAGCGACTCCAGAATATCGAGATGATACGGAACCTCGAAAGGCTTTTCCTTCGCTTCCAAAAAGACTTTGCCCTGAACGTTTTCGCTGTCGTCCCTGCCTATGGGAACGTCGTCCGCAATAATGTTGGGAATCGACATCATGCAGGTTTTAAGTCTGTTTTCCGCTTCGGCGCTTTCTGCTTCTATTACGGCGATACGGTCGTTATTTTCCTTGGAAAGAAGCTTTGCCTTCTCCGCTTCTTCCTTTTTACCCTCGCGCATCAGCAAACCGATATTTTTAGCAAGCGAATTGCGCTGGGCGCGGCGGCTGTCGCCTTCCTGCTGCAACGCACGCTTTTTACCGTCCAGCGCGATAATTTCGTCTACCAGACCAAGCTTTTTATCCTGAAATTTTTTCCTGATATTTTCTTTAACAAGCTCCGGATTATCCCTGATGAGGTTAATATCTATCATGAAATTTTCCTCCGTTTTAGTTCAATAAAATTATACTTCAAATTTTTGCCAATTGCAATTAAATAGCTTATAATATCTTGAAAAATTAATTCAAGCATGATATAATGTACTTATCTTTTTATTATCCGGTAAAATATGAGTAAAATTTTTTATAAAGTAAACGGTAAAAACGAAAAGTCAGACGCGGAAAAAACCGCGCCCGACCAGACGCGCGCGGCGGACGAAATTTCAAATTCCGTCGACGTTACCGAAACCAAGACAGAAGCAAAAGACAAAGAGCAGTTCAACAAGGAAAAAATTATAAAATACTTCAAGCGACACCCCAAAAAGACGGCGAGCGGAAAAGTAGACAGATTTTCTCCCAAACTGAATAAGGGACTTTCGTCAACGCAGGTTCAGACGAGGTTTACGCAATTTTTGTTCAACGATACCAATAAAAAGTATTCGCGCTCCTATGCGAGTATTTTTATAGGTAATATCTGCACGTTTTTCAACCTGTTGTGTCTGCTTGCCGGTATCGCGCTTATTATTGCATATACCAAAGGTATTACCAATTATTTGGTTATAATAATTACCACCGCAAACATAGTTATAGGTATTATTCAGGAAATACGTTCCAAGCGGTCGATAGATAAACTGTCGATACTTGCCGCCAATACGGTTAAGGTTATCCGCGACGGAGAGGTTACGGAAATACCGGTAACGGAAATAGTGCTTGACGACGTGCTTATTTTAGAGCTGGGAAACCAGGTCCCCGCAGACTGTATACTTGCGGAAGGCTCGGTAGAAGTAAACGAAAGTCTCTTAACGGGCGAATCAGTTCCCATTAAAAAATCCGTAGGCGACACGCTTTATGCGGGTAGCTTTATTTCAAGCGGAAACGGAAAATTCAGGGTGGAGAAAGTCGGTAAGGAAACTTACCTTGAAAAGCTTTCCTCAAAGGCAAAAAAATATAAGCGCCCCAATTCCGAGCTTATGAATTCCACCAAACTTATAATCAAAGTTATTTCCATTTTGATTATACCTATTGCCATAGGAATGTTTTTCATTACCAAAAACAATTTCGACCCTACGGCAGGCGCGACGGATTTTATTTTCGACGCGAAAATAAACTTTGCGATACAAAAAACCTGCGCCGTAGTTATAGGAATGATTCCTTCGGGCATGTTGCTTTTGACAAGTATCGCGCTGGCGGTCGGCATTGTCAGACTTGCGAAAAACCAGACGCTTGTACAGGATATGTACTCGCTTGAAATGCTGGCGAGAGTCAACGTACTTTGTCTGGATAAAACGGGTACTATTACCGACGGAAGAATGCGCGTAAACGACTGCGTTATTTTAAACTCGGTCGGGGATTATTCGCTTAACGACATTATGGGCAGTATGCTTGCCGCATTGGAGGACAATAACCAAACATCCATTGCGCTTTACAATCACTTCGGTCACAGCGACGCGCTTACGGCAAATGCCACGCTTCCTTTCTCGTCAAAAAGAAAACTTTCCGCAGCGTCGTTCGACGACGTGGGAACTTTTTGTATGGGCGCGCCGGAATTCGTTTTAAAGCCCTATCCCGCCAAGGTTGAAAAGATAGTGAAAAGCTATGCGCAGATGGGCTTGCGCGTCATAGTGCTTGCACACTCGCCCTCCCCTATTGTCGGGGAAAAGCTGCCGGCGGTGCTTAAACCTATTGCGGTTATTTCCATTGCCGACAATATACGCGAGGACGCCGTTGATACCATTAAGTGGTTTGGCGAAAACGACGTAAATATAAAAGTAATTTCGGGCGACAATCCCGTGACGGTTTGCGAAGTCGCAAAACGCGCGGGTATAAAGGGCGCGGAGAAATATATTTCTCTCGAAGGTCTTAACGAGTCGGAAGTGGCGAATATCGCAAACAAATACACGGTATTCGGCAGAGTAACCCCCGAACAGAAAGCCGTGCTTGTTCGCTCTATCAAAGCGGAAGGAAACACCGTTGCAATGACGGGCGACGGCGTAAACGATATACTTGCGCTTAAAGAAGCGGACTGCGCGATATCAGTTGCATCGGGAAGCGAAGCGGCAAGAAACGTAAGCCATTTGGTGCTTATGGACAACAACTTCAACTCCATGCCGAAGGTCGTAGCCGAGGGCAGACGCGTTATAAACAACATTAAAAATTCTTCGTCGCTTTATCTTATGAAGACGCTGTTTACGGCTATACTCGCATTGCTTTGCATAGCGTTGCAGGTGCCTTACCTGTTTATGCCGCAGAATATGCTTCTGCTTGAAATTTGTATTATAGCTATACCTTCGTTCTTCCTTTCACTGCAACCCAATAAAGACAGAGTGCGAGGGAAATTTATTACCCACGTCATGAGCGGAGCCGTTTCCGGCGCACTTTTAATGGTTATATGCGTAATGTCCATGTATATAACCAATTCGATAGATTCAAAGGAATTCGGCGGGCATTATCAGGCAATGTGTATGATTGCGCTGACTTTCTCGGGACTTGTAATGGTTTACAGAATTTGCCGTCCGTTTAACGTTTACCGCGCCGTGCTGTGCGCGTCAATGCTGGCGCTTTGTATAACCGCTTTTGCAATACCGCAGATTGCCGAACAGCTTTACAAGGGGTGGTCGGATATCAAATGGGACTATGCGAAGATTCTTATCGTAGTCGTCGTAATAGAAGCCGCGTTCCCCGTTTCGGGCTGGCTTATAGAGCTTATGCATTTTATTTTCCCTTCATCGACAGGGAAACAGCGTCACGCAAAGCAACAGCCCCCCGTGCCCCCCGCGCCTCCCGCACCGCCGGCACCTCCCGCCGACTCGTCAGAAGAAAAACAATCAGCTTAGAATATTAAAAAGCAGCGTAGACTTTTTAAGTCTCCGCTGCTTTTTTATTTGAAATTATTCTTCGGTTGTTGCTTTAGCTTCGGTTTCCGCAACCTGCGCTTCTCCGGACTGAGCAAGTACAGACTCCGCTTCCTCCTCCTCGTCCCTTTCGGTGACTGCCACCGTAGCGACCTCGCCGTCTTTCAGGCGCATAAGCCTTACGCCCTTGGTGTTTCTGCCTATGCGTGAAATATCAGAACAGTGCATTCTTATTATAGTTCCGCCGTCGGAAATTATCATAATGTCGTCGTTTTCTGTTACTTGCTTCATATTGACAAGGTAACCGGTTACGTCGGTAAATACGCCTGCCTTTATACCTTTGCCCGCTCTGTTCTGGAACCTGTAATCTTCCAGATCGCTACGCTTGCCGTAGCCCTTGGAGGTTACCGTAAGGACGTCCTTATCCTTATCGACAACAAGCATATCGACAAGGCAGTCGTCTTTGCCGAGTTTCATGGCTTTAACTCCCGCGGTGTCTCTGCCCATTGCGCGGACGTCGCGTTCGTCGAAACGTATACATTTACCCGAGCGCGAAGCAATCATAAGCTGACTCTTTCCGGCGGTAAATTCGACCGAAATAAGGCTGTCGCCCTCATTCAGCTTAATTGCGATTTTACCGTTACGGTTAATTCTGCTGAACTCGCCTATTCTCGTCTTTTTGATAAGTCCGTCTTTTGTTGCGAAAGCTATAAATCCGTGAGAACTGTCCTTAACGGGAATAAGCGTATTTATCTTTTCGTAGGAAGCAATCTGAACGATATTTACAATCGCTCTGCCGCGAGCGGTACGCGCCGCTTCGGGAATTTCATAAGCCTTGATGCGGTAAACCCTGCCGAGGTTGGAGAAAAGAAGTATATCGTCATGAGACGAACAAACAAACATTCTCTCGACAAAGTCTTCTTCCTTGGGACGGTGCGCCGTTATACCCATGCCGCCGCGGTTCTGTGCGCGGTATTCGGCAACCGGAAGGCGCTTAACATAGCCCGAGTGCGTCATGGAAACGACGACTTGCTCTACGGGGATTAAATCCGCGTCCTCTATTTCTCCGTCGTAATCGATTGAAATTTCAGTCTTTCTTTCGGAAGGATATTTGCGCTTGATTTCAAGCAAATCGTTTTTGATAATTTCGTATACGCGCGACTCGCGGGCGAGAATATCCTTTAAATCCGCAATAAGCGCTTCAAGCTGGGCAAGTTCTTCTTTAAGCTTATCGACTTCTAGGTGAGACAGTCTGTAAAGTCTCAGTTCGGCAACCGCAGTCGCCTGACGCTCGTCCAGCTCGAAATTAGCGGTAAGCTTTTTAACGCAGTCGGCTTTATCCGTTGCTTCGCGGCAGATTTTTACGACCTCGTTTATATTTGCCTGAGCCACTACAAGTCCGCGCAAAATGTGCGCGCGCTCCTCCGTCTTCGCCAAGTCGTACTTGGTACGGCGGACGATAATTTCTTTCTGATGCTCTAAATAATAGAAAATGAATTCTCTGAGATTGAGTATTTTGGGTGTACCGTCAACCAACGCAAGCATTATAAGTCCGTCGGAAATTTGCAGATTGGTATGCTTGTAAAGCGTATTTAAAACAACCTGCGGGTTAGCGTCCTTTTTAACCTCTATGACTATACGCATACCGTCGCGGTCGGATTCCTCGCGTATGTCGGAAATTCCTTCGATACGCTTGTCCTTTACAAGATCCGCTATGCTTTCGATAAGCTTTGCCTTATTGACCTGATAAGGAATTTCGGTAACGATTATGCGCACGCGCTGCGCGTTACCGCTTTGATACTCCTCTATTTCGCAACGGGAACGGATTACAATACTTCCTCTTCCCGTTTTATATGCTTTTTTAATACCGCTTCTGCCCATTATCAGCGCGCCGGTGGGGAAGTCGGGCGCAGGTATGTACTGCATAAGCCCGTCGACGTCTATTTCGGGATTGTCTATCATGGCGACAACGCCGTCTATTACCTCGCCGAGGTTGTGGGGCGGAATATTTGTAGCCATACCGACGGCGATACCGTCGGAGCCGTTTACAAGCATGTTGGGGAAACGCGACGGCAAAACGGACGGCTGCATGCCGGTGTCGTCAAACGTAGGATAAAAGTCAACCGTCTCCTTATCCAAATCGCGCAACATTTCGGAAGAAAGCTTTGAAAGCCTTGCCTCCGTATACCTCATAGCCGCGGCGGGGTCACCGTCGACGGAGCCGAAGTTACCGTGTCCTTCGATGAGCGGGAAGTTTATTGAGAAATCCTGCGCAAGTCTTACAAGCGCGTCATATACCGACGAATCGCCGTGGGGGTGATATTTACCCAAGCAATCACCGACGATACGCGCGCATTTTCTGAAAGCTTTGTCGGAATACAAGCCCAACTCGTGCATGGAATAGAGTATTCTTCTGTGAACGGGCTTCAAGCCGTCCCTTACGTCAGGAATGGCGCGGGAAACGTTGACCGCCATAGCGTATGCAATGAAAGACTTTTTAAGCTCGTCCTCCACTTCCACGTCCAGAAGTTTTGTCATTGCTAAAGTTTTTTTAAATTCTTCGGTAAGCTCGGCGCTCGTAACTTTTTTCTTTGACATTACCCACCTCTTATATATCAAGCTCGGCTACGAGCTTCGCATTATCTTCAATAAACTGGCGTCTGAGTTCGGGTTGCTCGCCCATTAAAAGAGCGAACGATTTATCCGCTTCCACGGCGTCTTCGACGTTTATCCTTACAAGAGTACGCTTTGCGGGGTCCATAGTGGTTTCCCAAAGCTGTTCCTTGTTCATTTCTCCCAGACCTTTATAACGCTGTAATTCGAATTTGCCTTTATATGTGCTTCTGAAATCTTCAAGCGCCTTGTCGTCGTACAGGTATGTTTCCGGTATACCCTTGCCGGAAACCTTGTAGAGAGGCGGCTGAGCCGCATAAACGTGTCCGTTTTCAACAAGCGGGCGCATGTAACGGAAAAAGAACGTTAAAAGAAGTATCCTGATATGAGAACCGTCTACGTCCGCATCGGTCATGATTATAATGCGGTCGTAGCGGAGTTTGCTTTCGTCGAAGTTTTCCTGTATGCCGCAACCGAACGCGGTTATCATGGCTTTTATTTCTTCGTTTTCCAAAGCGCGGTTGATTCTGACTTTCTCCACGTTAAGAATTTTGCCACGCAACGGCAGAATCGCCTGAAAACGTCTGTCCCTGCCCTGTTTTGCGGTTCCGCCCGCGCTGTCGCCCTCGACTATATAAATTTCGCAAAGCTCGGGGCGCTTGTCGGAACAGTCCGCAAGCTTACCGGGAAGCTTGGTGCTTTCAAGCACGCCCTTGCGGTGAGTTTCCTCACGGGCAAGTCTTGCCGCTTCGCGCGCGCGCTGGGCCGTAAGGCAACGCATTATAAGCACTTTAGTTTCCGAAGGATGCTCCTCCAGATACATTCCAAATTTATCCGTAACGGCTTTTTGAACGAAGCTTCTTACATACGTAGAGCAAAGTTTGCTTTTGGTTTGGCTTTCGTATTGGGCGTCTGCGATTTTTACCGAAACAACGGCCGTTATACCTTCGCGCACGTCGTCGCCCGAAAGCTTGTCGCTTTCCTTTAAGAGATTGAGCCTTTTACCGGCGTCGTTAATAACTTTGGTAAGAGCGGCTTTAAACCCGTCGAGATGAGTGCCGCCGTCTGGCTGGCGTATATTGTTTGAGAAAGGGAAAATCTGCTCGGAATAGCCGTCGTTATACTGAATAGCCACTTCCAAAAACCTGTCGTCGCCGACGGAATCTTCGAAATAAACGGGCTTTTCGAAAAGAACGTCTTTACCCTTATTTATATCTTCGATAAAGTGCACGACGCCGCCCTCGTAACAGAAAACGTCGTTACGGACCTTTCCGCCGCGCCTGTCCGTCAGCGTAAGGGTAAGTCCCTTATTCAGATAAGAAAGCTCCCTTAAAAGGGTTTTGAGGGTATCGTAATTGAACTCTACCGTTTCAAACATGGTTGCGTCGGGGTGGAAGGTAATAGTCGTTCCCGTAGCGTTCGTTTTACCGACCGGTTTTAACGGCTTTTCGGGAATACCGCAGTGATAAGTCTGGCGGTAAATATGACCGTTTTGGCAAACCTCCGCAACAAGCGTATCCGACAGCGCGTTGACGCACGAAACGCCGACGCCGTGCAAGCCGGAAGAAATTTTATATCCGCCCGCCTTGTTTCCGCCGCCGAACTTGCCGCCGGCGTTAAGGTTGGTAAGCGCAAGCTCTACGCCGCTTATGCCTTCCTCTTTATTTATACCCGTGGGGATGCCTCTGCCGTTGTCTTTTACAGAACAGGAGCCGTCCTCGGTTATTACGACGTCTATTCTGTCGCAATATCCGGCAAGAGCCTCGTCGATTGAGTTATCTATAACCTCCCTGACAAGACAGTGCAGACCTTTTTCATCGGTAGGGCCGATGTACATACCGGGGTGTTCACGCACCGGTTCAAGACCTTTTAACGCTTTCAAACTGTTCGCATCGTAATTACTTTGAATTTTTGCAGGCATAATCCATCCTCTTTTTTTTCTTTAAATTATTATACCATATTATAATAATAAAGTAAACAAAATGAGTGGAAAATGAATTAAATTTTGGGCTTTGCACAAGCTTTTTTTATGGAAAAATCTGTATATTCTACTTGCGGAAGCTTTACCGCTTACGACGCGTTTTTAGAGTGCGGAACATGCGGAAATCACGTATGCAAAACGTATGCCGACACCTGTCGCGGAATTTGTCCGCACTGCTTCGGAAAGCTATATAAAATAAGCTGAATTACGGCAAAATATCTTAAAAGCCCGTCCGCGGATTACCGCGGGCGGGCTTTTATACGACGAAACAGCCGCTCACATATACTGTTTTTTCAAATCTTCGAGTCTTTCCTTATACTTTTGCGCTTCTGCTTCGTCCTCCTTACCTTTAAAATATTCGTACCTTAGTTCGGTCAACGAAATAAATGCGGGGTCGTCCTCCCTTATCTGCGGAACGCCGAAAAGCAGCTTTTTGTCTAATTGCTCCGCCGGTTTGCCTGCGAGTATCTGCGCCTGCGCGGTCATGACCGCAACGGTAACCTTTCCGACGTCGGAATTATTGAGTAAATCGTTACAGACAAGTCCGTCCGTCTTGCCCGAATTAAACCAGACGGGGATTAAATTCAAAACAAACAGATAAACGTTTGACGGAACCAAAAACATCAGCCAGACGGGCGCAGGCGTATAGACGGAAATAAAGACAATAGCCGTGCCGACAAGTAAATTTACAAAAATTCCGCCGAAAGCCGTAAAAAACAGCCGCGCACGCAAATTTTTATCCGTTTTCGGAATCAAACGGCAACACGACGCACCGAACGGCGAAAATTTGGGTACGGCTTTTATTTTACACATAGCGCCGAACAGCATATGTCCGAGCTCGTGCAAGAAGGACGAAATAGGTAACGCCAAAAAAATTGCGGCGGATACCGCTATTACCCATAAACCGTAATCGCGCCAAACAAGCAAGCCGCATAAAACAGCAAATACGGCGGCGGAAACAAGAGACAGCACTGTTGCAAAAACCTTCATAGCCGCCCCTCCTTTAAGAGGACGTAGCCTTCGAGATTGTCGCTTTCCGATACGGTTATTTCACCGACGTTGAACCGCCGCATAACTTCCGCAGTCAACAGACAACCGCCGCCCACAATATCGGCAGAGCTTCCGCATATCGTTGTTGCCCGTATCTCGCCGACGGACATAGACAGAAGTTTATCCGCAAGATTAAGTATTTCTTCAAGCGTCAAAACGGTGCCGTCGGTAATTTCCGGACGGTATTCTTTTAAACCGTGCTTAATAGAACCGAGGCGCGAAGCCGTGCCGCCTATCGCGTGCATACAAAAGCTGCCCGCGTCGAATAAAGCGTAGTCTTTTATCTTTGCGGAAATTGTTTTCATCAATTTGCTTTTGTCGCGACCTGCGAGATCGAAAAGCCTGACCGTGCCTACGTCCACGCTTTTGGAATAAAGCATTTTACCGTCGGCGCGGATACTGACCTCGGTACTCGCTCCGCCTACGTCTATAATTCCCCCGTCGCCGCCATTGCACGCGCCGGAAATCCCGCAAAGCGCTTCCGTTTCTCCGCTTATAACGTCTATATCAATTCCGCACAGTTGCTTTGCGCGCAAAACGAAATCGCCGCCGTTTTTTGCGGAACGCACCGCCGCCGTCGCAAACGCGTACACCTTGTCCGCGCCGTCGCTTTCCGCAATGCGGACAAATTTTGAAACGGCTTGCGCGGTTCGTTCTATTGCTTCCGCCGAAAGCATGCACGTTGACGACAGCCCCTCGCCCAAGCGTGTGGTTATAAGCCGCTTAAATAAAGTTTTTCCGTCTGCCATTGCTGCAAGGCGGACGGAATTGGAACCTATGTCTATTGCGTAAATTTTCATTACTTTTGAAATACCCAACCGAACTCGTAAGCTTTATCCAAAAGCCCTTCCGCAGACTTGTAATAGTCGAGAGTGGCGTTTATGTTATCGGTTTTTTCAGTATACTCCGTGTACTGTGCTTTTAAATTTTTATAGCGGCGAGAAATAACCGTCATATCTACTATCTGATAAATTGCAACTGCCGCCAGAATAAAAATTAATATTACCGCGTTTACGGTTACTGCGGATATAATTCTGTTGCGTTTTTCCTGCGTCATATGAATACCTTCACGAACGTTTTTTCAAAGTAATTTTATTATAAACTTTTTTTACGGAAAATGCAACAATTACGTGGAAACTTTTTAAATACAGAAACGCACCCAAAACGCAGCCCGCCAGCATGAAAAACCGCAGCTCGTAAAAGTCGAACATAACGGACACGAATATGAAAGCCGCCGACAAAACCGCAAAATACAATATGTCGCAGGCTATGATAAACACCCTGTCCTTTGCGGTATAAGCCTGCTTGTTTACTCCGCATACCGCGCAACGGGCTATGTACAAAACGTCATAAACAATGCCGCTTAGCGCACCGACGCCCGCGCAGGTAAGAAAAATAAAAATTTGCATTTATTTGAACAGTCTGCTTTTCAGCCCGAGCCCTTTCGCCAAATACCGTACCGAAGTTATATCACCCGTAGCCGCAAACGAACCGCTTGTTTTGGAGAAATTGACAATTTTCATTCCGCTGCCGGTTACGGCTATTCTGCCGCCGGAATAGGAAAGAACTATCTGTTTATCCGAAAAAGAGTCCACGCTTTCGATTGCCGTCGCGGATATGCGCTTGCACTGCTCTATATTCAACGAATGTGGCGTAACGTTTTCCATAATTGCCTCCGCAAAAAAAATACCGCCTTACCGGTGGTATTTATATATGCGGAAAATTGTCGGGTTATGCCTTTTTTTCCTTTGCGCGCGCTTTCGCCCTGAGCTCGCCGTTCAAAATACGCTTTCTTATTCTGATATTTTTGGGGGTTATCTCCAAAAGCTCGTCGTCGCCGATAAACTCCAAGCATTCTTCCAAACTCATCTTTTTGGGGGTTATAAGACGTAAAGCGTCGTCGCTGGAGCTGGAACGCGTATTGGTAAGATGTTTGGTCTTACAAACGTTTACGTTAATGTCGTCGCTTTTTGGGGATTCGCCGATTACCATTCCTTCGTACACCGGCGTACCCGCGCCGATAAATAACGTGCCCCTGCCCTGCGCGTTGAAAAGTCCGTAAGTCACCGCGTCACCCGTTTCGAAAGCGACAAGCGAGCCCGTATCTCTGCGCGAAAGCTCGCCCTTATAAGGCTGATATTCGAAAAATACGCTGTTCATAACCCCCTCGCCCTTGGTCGAGGTCAAAAACTCCGACTTGTATCCGAACAGCCCTCTTGCGGGTATTACAAATTCAAGGCGTGTTCTGTTGCCGATAGCGCTCATGTGCAGAAGCTCGCCCTTGCGGTTGCCCATGCTTTGAAACACCGCGCCGGTCGCGTCGTCGGGAACGTCGACAATAAGCTTTTCCATAGGCTCGCATCTTACCCCGTCGATTTCCTTATACATAACCTTAGGAGTGGAAACCTGAAATTCGTACCCCTCGCGACGCATGTTTTCAATCAAAATGGAAAGGTGCATTTCGCCCCTGCCGCAGACGCGGTAGCTGTCGGCGGAGTCCGTCTCTTCAACGCGTAAAGAAACGTCGCGCAAAAGCTCTCTGAACAGCCTGTCCCTGAGGTGGCGCGTTGTAACCCACTTACCGTCTTTACCCGCAAAGGGCGAATCGTTTACGGAGAACGTCATTTCCACGGTAGGCTCGGTAATTTTTACGAACTTATGCGGCTCGACGCAGTCGGGTGCGCAGACGGTATCGCCTATATTTATTTTTTCAAGTCCAGAAAAACATACTATGTCGCCTGCGCGCGCGCTTTCGCAAGCTACGCGCTGTAAGCCCTCAATCTGATAGAGATTTGCTATTTTTCCGTTGTTTTTAAGTTGAATATTGTTATAGTTGCAGACCGTTACGCCCTGCCCCTGATTTATCACGCCGCGCTCTATCCGTCCTACGCCTATGCGACCGACGTAATCGTTATAGTCGATAGACGAAACAAGCAGCTGCGCGGGTCCCTTGTCGTCTACTTCCATAGGCTTTATATGGTTTAAAATAGTTTCGAATAAAGGGGTCAAATCCTTGCCCTTTTCGTTTAAATCTAACGTAGCGGTGCCGTCCCTGCCCGAACACCAGACGACGGGACTTAAAAGCTGGTCGTCCGACGCGTCAAGCTCTAACAACAGCTCGAGTATTTCGTCCTGAACTTCGCTAAGCCTTGCGTCCGCGCGGTCGATTTTATTTACGACTATTATCAGTCTATGCCCCATTTCAAGCGCTTTCTGCACGACGAAGCGCGTTTGCGGCATGGGACCTTCGGCCGCGTCGACAAGCACCAGAACGCCGTTGACCATCATCATTACGCGCTCCACCTCGCCCGAAAAATCCGCATGTCCCGGGGTGTCGACTACGTTTATTTTTACGCCCTTATAGTGTACGGACGTATTTTTTGCGAGAATGGTTATTCCCCTTTCACGCTCCAAATCGTTAGAGTCCATTACCCTTTCCTCAACGGACTGGTTGTCGCGGAAGGTATGGCTCTGTTTTAACATTGCGTCTACAAGCGTTGTTTTACCGTGGTCTACGTGCGCTATTATAGCCACGTTTCTCAAATCTTCTCTAATCAAAATAATGCCTCGTAAATTAGTTGTTATAATGTCAATAGGTAATATTAAAAGGGCTTTAAAGTCCGTTTTTTATAAGAATTCTTTCCGCTGTCAGAACTCGCTTTTGGTCTGTCTTTCGAAAAGCTTTAAAATTATATCCATGCAGTGCTTGGCGCCGTCGCCGCTCTCGAATACGCGCGAAAGGAAGCAAGCTTCGTAAACGGCGTTGGTAAGCGGCAAATCCACGCCGTATTCGTCGCCCAGCTTTTTCATTGCCTTTGCCGTCATAACGCCTTCGGCAAGCTTATCGAACTTCGCTCCGTGCGCCATCATTTCCCCGTATTTACGGTTATGCGAATACTCGGAAAACAGCGTCGTTTCATAGTCGCCCAAATGCGCAAGACCGTACGCGGAATTGAATTTTCCGCCCATAGCCTGAATTAATCTTCCCACCTCGTTTGCGCCCCTGGACATAAGCGGACCCTTTAAGCTTACGTAACCGCTGCCGTCCAAAACGCCCGCCGCTATGCCCATAACGTTTTTGGCAGCCGCGCCTATTTCCGAGCCTATTAAATCGTTGCCGTAGTAAAATCTTATCAAGTTGCTTTTAAAGCTGTCGGCAAGGCGGCGCTTCAACCCTTCGTCCGCGCTGTCTATAACCATGCAGTTGGGTATTCCGCGCGTGAACGCCTGAATATGCCCGGGACCGACCCATACCGCTATTTTATCGGGGGAAATTCCGCTTTCGACCAAAACTTCGGAAAGGCGTTTGCCGGTGCTTTCCTCTATGCCCTTCATACACAGCACGAACGGCTTGTCCTTCACGTCGTATTTTGTGACCTTTTGCATGAAGCCGCGCAGTCCCTGCGACGAAATGGAAATTATAATAACCTCCGCACCTTCGACCGCTTGCTTCAAATCGCATGTAAGCGTAATTCTTTTGTCTAACTCGACGTATTCGTTCCTGCCGGTATTTTTCAAAATTTCGTAAGAATATTCGCCCTCGGGTCCCCATGAAGTAACTTCGTTCTTTAACACTGTGGACTGATACCAAGCAATAAACGACCCCCAACGGCCGCAACCGAGTACTGAAATTTTCATTAAATTTGTTTCCTTTCCGACAACGCTCTCGACAGCGTAACCTCGTCGGTATATTCAAGCTCGCTGCCTATGGGTATGCCGTGCGCAATACGCGTAACGTTTACGCCCAGCGGCTTTAATAGCTTTGCTATATACATGGCCGTTGCCTCGCCCTCTACGTCGGGATTTGTAGCCATAATAACTTCCTGCACGCCCCCCTCGTTTACGCGCGAGAGAAGCTCCTTTATCCTTATTTCGTTGGGTCCTATTCCGTCCATGGGACTTATTACGCCGTGCAATACGTGATAGACGCCTTTAAACTCGTGAAGTTTTTCAAGTGCGACGACGTCTTTTGGTTCCTTAACGACGCATACGACGGATTTGTCGCGCCGCTTGCATATGTCGCAAACTTCTTCTTCGGTAAAATTTCCGCATACTTTGCAGTACTTTACTTTACGTTTGCAATCCAACACGCTTTGCGCAAAGACGCGCGCCTCCTCGTCCGACATGCCTATTATTTTATAAGCATATCTTTGGGCTGTCTTTTTCCCAACGCCCGGCAGCTTGGAAAACTCGTTAATAAGTCTGCCGATAGGCTCGATAAATACGTCCATATCAGATTAAACCGTGACCGTTCTTTGCGAAGGGTCCCATCTTTTCGTCGTAAACCGCGTCTGCTTTTTTATAACCGTCAAGTATAGCCGCCATTATTAAATCTTCAAGCATTTCGACGTCGTCCTCGTCTGAAAGATCGACCGTTTCCGAAAGCTTACTGCCGAATTCTATTCCGTTGATTATTTTTTTACCGTTCATATAAACGACGACGGTTTCGTCCCCCTCGTCGCCGCCGCCGGAAAGACCGACGACCTCTATATCGTCAAGCTCTTTATCGGCTTCCTGCATCTGCTCCTGCATTTTTTGCGCCTGCTTCATCAGGTTTTGCATATTGCCCATGCCGCCTTTGAATCCTGCCATATAAACTCCTTTTATTTTATAATTACGTCTATTCCTTCAAAATTGCTCTTTAATTCTTTAACCGCCGTTTCGTAACCGCTTTCGCCCTTTTTGACAAGACGCACTTCATGCTCGGTCACACCCAGCTCCGCAAGCGTTTCGGATATGAAATTTGCGTTATCGACCTTCGTGAGCCCCTTATAGACAGCCTCGTTATCGGTGGTGAAAACAATTTTCGCCCCTTCGAAAAAGCTGTTCAAATCCATACACAGCGTGAAAAGCACGGCGTTTCTGCGCGTTGTGCGCAAGCTTTTTATAAATTTGCCGAACAGTCCGTTCTTTTCTTCCTGCGTCAATTCCGACGCGGGCTTTTGTGCGAGGTTTTCTTTTGCGGCTTCCCACACCGTCGGTTGAACCGTCTCCGCACCGCCACCGAAAGGCGACTGCTCCGTTTCCCCGCTCATTGGCTGTAAACGTGCGGAAGGTTTGCTCTCCGCAGGGCTTTCTTTGATTGCTTCCGCCGGCGCGGGACGGGGTTTTGCCGTTTCCGTTTTTATTTGCACACCGTCGGCTATTTTGCGTTCCAGCGCGTTTATTTTGCCGATAAGCGCGTCGATATTATAATCTTCTTGCGGAAGCGCACATTTTATAACAGCCGTTTCCAATGTTATTCTGCCGTTTAACGAATACCGCATATCGTTTTCGGCTTTTGATAAAATTTCAGTTACGCGCAGTATTTTGTGCCCGTCGCATTTTTCCGCCGCGGCTGAAATTTTTAAAAAAGCTTCCGACGGAAGATTTAAAATTTCTTTCGCGTTTTTGCAGATTTTAATTATTGCGCAGGCATTTAAAAAGTTAAGCAAATCCTTTACAAGCACTCCCACGCTTTTGCCCGTAGATAAAATGTTTTCAATACCGGAAAGCGCTTCGTCCGCCTTCTCGCAGAGGATACGTTCGCCCAAGTCCGCGACGACGGAAAAATCCGCGCTGCCGAGGACGGTGTTTACGTCCGAATAAGTAAGCTTACCCGTCGAATATGACGCGCACATATCGGCTATCGAAAGACTGTCTCTGGCGCTGCCTGCGCCCGCGCGCGCGATTGCGGCAACGGCTTCGTCCTCGTACTGCTTACCCGTTTTATCAAGCACGCTTTTTATAAGTTCTTCCAAGTCCTTTTGCGGAATTAATTTGAAATCGAAACGCATACACCGCGAAAGTATCGTGGCGGGAATTTTCTGCGGCTCGGTTGTGGCGAGAATGAAAACGGCGTGGCGCGGGGGCTCCTCCAACGTTTTCAAAACGGCGTTGAACGCCGACGCGGTAAGCATGTGAACCTCGTCTATAATATAGACCTTGTATTTACCCGCAACGGGCGGATACTGAACCTTTTCCCTTAAATCGCGCATTTCGTCGACGCCGTTATTCGACGCCGCGTCTATTTCGTATATATCTAAATTACCGCCCTCGGAAAGACTTTTACAAGTCGGGCATTTTCCGCACGGAGAGCCGTCCTTGGGGTTTTCGCAGTTGATTGCGCGCGCAAATATTTTGGCGAGTGTTGTCTTGCCCGTGCCGCGCGGTCCGCAGAATAAATACGCGTGTCCCACTTTGCCCGACGCTATCTGGTTTTTGAGTGTACGGACTATATGCTCCTGCCGCACGACGGTATCGAACGACGTCGGACGGAAAGTTCTGTAAAATGCGAGATATGCCATTTATTGCTCCGTTAAAATAAATTTCTGTAATTTGTGTTTTGCGCGCGTAAGCGCGTTGTCTATGCTTTTCGGGTTTTTGCCGAGCGCGGAGGAAATTTCCGCAAGGGTCATTCCGTCCGTGTACATTATTACGGCCTTAAACTCGAAAGACGACAGCACTTTGCCTATAGAATACAAAAATTCGCGTTTGTCCTCACGCTTGATTATTTCGTCTTCCGGATTGACGGGCGAAAGCCACTCTCCGCCCACTTCGACAATTGGAAGAAAATTGTTCAACGCGGAATTTTTGGCGCCGCAGCTTTTTTTTACCGCATCGACTATGCGGTTGCGTATGCACACGTAAGCGTAAGCCGAAAAATTTTCACCTTGATTATAACCGTTTACCGCGGAATACAACCCGCACATTCCTTCCTGAACCAAGTCTTCGGTTTCACCGCCGCTGAGGAAAAACCTGCGGGCGATTTTCAGTACGCGCGGTTTGTAGATTGAGTACAGCTCCTCCCACGCGTTTTTATTTCCGTTCCGGCAAAGTCCGACAAGTTCTTCTTCCGTCATTGCCGCTTTCTTACCGCCTCGTACGCGGCTATGCCCAACGCCACCGACGCGTTAAGGGAATTTACTTTGCCTTTAAGCGGTATGGATAGAGTAAAATCGCACTTTTCGCGAGTAAGGCGGCGCACTCCGCTGTCCTCGCCGCCGACGACTATGGCGATATTGCCCGTCAAATCCGCGTCATAAATATTGCTTCCGTCGGCTTCGAGCGCATACAACCAGTATCCGTTTTTTTTCAGCTCGTCAACGGTGCGGTTAACGGAATTTACCTTTGCAACCTTCATATGGTTTGCCGCGCCTGCGGAAATACGCACAACCGCGTCGGTCACGCTTGCGGAATTGGTAGAAGGAATTACTACGCCGTCCGCGCCTGCGCATTCGGCAACCCTTATGACGGAGCCGAGGTTATGGACGTCCTCGATTCCGTCGCAAATAATTACAAAGCCGCCGTCAGACGAACGTGAATTTATAATATCGTCCAAAGAGGAATATTTGAAATCGGAGCAGAAGGCGATAACGCCCTGATGTCTGCCCTCCGCGCTCTCCTTGTCGAGAACCTTTCTGTCGACGAACTGCACGCGGATATTGCGCTTACGCGCTTCCGCGAAAATGCTTTTCAAAGACCCCTGCGGATTTTTTTCAAGAAGCAGTTTGTCTATATTTTTATCCGATTTAAGCAGTTCTAAAACCGCGTTTCTGCCTTCAGTCTTCATAATCGAAATTTAAAAGTTGCTCTATCCTTTGATATCTTCCCGTCAGGTACAAATAACCTAAAAGCGCCTCGAAGCCGGTGGAACGGTTATACTCCGCAACGCTGGCGTTTTTTATTTTAGTTGCGTTTTTTGGCGTTTCTGCCGCGGCGGTAAATTTCGGCTTCTTCCTCTGAAAAAGTCGGCAAAAGCTTTTCTAAAAGCTCGCTCTGCCCGTGGGCGGACACTTTTTGAGAGGCAAGCTTTTGCAGATTGCCCGTACCGAAATTTGTAGTAAGCACAAGCCGCTCGCGCACGTAAAGCGAATAAACCGCGTCGCCCAAAAAAGCAAGCGTAACTGGACTTATATTCCGCGCATTGTCCGCCGAAACGGTAGAAAAAATTTCAAACACAACAGTACCCTATTATTATCAAAAACATTATACAACTTTGTCATAAAAAAATCAATTATTAAGTAGTATATAGCGTGAAATTGTTAATTACCAAAAAGAATATCGTATTCCTTATTGCGGCGATAATAATTTTTGCCGCCGCGCTTGGAATAGGCACCTCGGTTGCGGCGGCTTCCGCGCACGGGGGCGAGCGAACCGTTGTAATTGACGCAGGACACGGCGGTATAGACGCAGGCGTACTGGGAATTAAAACCTCGGTAAAGGAAAGTGAAATAAACCTTTCCATATCAAAATATCTGCGCGGATATTTTGTCGATGCGGGCTTTAACGTGGTTATGACGCGTTCTACGCAAAGCGGACTTTACGGAGTCAATTCCAAGGGCTTTAAAATGCGCGATATGAAAAAGCGCAAGTCTATTATAGAAGAATGTAACGCGGATATGGTTATTTCCATACACCAGAATTTCTGCCCCATCCCCTCGCGCAGGGGCGGAACCGTATTCTTTGACAAGACCAGCGACTGCGGAAAACTGCTTGCGCAAAGCATACAGAAAAGTATCAACGGTATGGAAGAATGCGTCAAAAAAAATACCGAGCTTGCGGGGGATTATTACATGCTTAAATGCACGCAAAACCCCTCCGTTATAGTTGAGTGCGGATTTTTGTCCAATGCCGAGGACGAACAGCTTTTGATTTCGGAAAAGTATCAGAAAGCGTTTGCATACGCGGTTTTTAAAGGCGCCGTCGCCTACTACTCTTAACCCGTTTACTATAAAGTAATTCTGAACGACAGTGAAAAATCTTTGCTGTAATAACGAGGTGCAGTAAAAAATTAGGCTTCTCCTTTGGGAGAAGCTCCGCATTGCGGTGACGAGGGACCGGTTCTAATTTTTCAGATCCTTCGCGTTGCTCAGGATGACATATTATCCCCCTCATCCGTCACTACGTGACACCTTCTCCCAAGGGAGAAGGCTTTAAAATATTTAAAAGCCGCCGCGCGTTGAAAACGCG
>CAJTRW010000011.1:0-3768 GCA_910578765.1 uncultured Christensenella sp. | reverse complement strand
CCCCCGGCGGCAATTTGTTTAAACTTTATTAAGACATTTTTTCAAGAAGCTTCAAATCGATTCCTTTGTCGCCTATCTTGATAATTTCAACCTTTACCACGTCTCCGATTTTAACTACGTCCTCAACCTTTTCAACGCGCTTATCGGAAAGCTTGGAAATATGAACCATTCCGTCTTTACCGGGCGCAAACTCTACAAACGCGCCGAAGTTCATAATTCTTACAACGGTACCGACGAACATATCGCCGACTTCGGGGTCGTGCGCAATGCTTAAAATTATGGACTTAGCCTTTTCCGCATTTTCAACGGGACCCACGCAGGAAATATAGCCCCTGCCGCTGTCGTCGTCGTTAAACTCTATTTCGGTTCCGGTTTCCTCCATAATCTTCTTGATTACGCAGCCCTGTTTACCGATAACGTCGCCGATTTTGTCGGGATTGATTTCGAAGCTGATAATCTTGGGCGCATATTTGGAAAGCGCGGGAGCAACTTCGGGAACGACTTCAAGCATTTTAGAAAGAATGAACTGTCTGCCCTCGTTAGCCTGATTGATTGCCGTGTGCATAATTTCTTCCGAAATGCCCTTGATTTTTATATCCATCTGGATAGCGGTTATGCCCTTTTGCGTGCCCGCCACCTTAAAGTCCATATCGCCGAGGAAGTCCTCTAAGCCCTGAATATCGGTTAATACCTTAAATTCTCCCGTTTCCTGATTTTTAATAAGACCCATTGCAACGCCCGCGACGGGAGCCTTTATGGGAACGCCAGCATTCATAAGCGCCATTGTGGAACCGCAAACGGAAGCCATTGAAGACGAACCGTTGGACGAAGTTATATCGTTTACCACCCTTATTGCGTAAGGGAAGCTGTCCTCGTCGGGAAGGACGGGTATCAACGCGCGTTCCGCAAGCGCGCCGTGACCTATTTCACGCCTGCCGGGGGAACGGAGCGCCTTCGCCTCGCCCGTGCAATATCCGGGGAAGTTGTACTGGTGCATATATCTCTTGCTGGTTTCTTCGTCAAGACCTTCGAGTCTCTGCGCTTCGGTAAGCATGCCGAGAGTACAGGTTGTCAAAGTCTGAGTCTGTCCGCGGGTAAACACTGCGGAGCCGTGAACGCGGGGAAGAACGCCGCTTTCGCACCAGATAGGACGTACGTCTTTTAAGCCTCTGCCGTCGGGACGGATACCCTTGTCGAATATTTTAGCGCGAACCTTTTCCTTGGTAAGGTAGTAAAGACTGTCCTTAATTTCGCGCTTGTTATCGGGATAAATTTCGGCAAAGTGTTCCAAAATTTCCGCTTCGGCTTCGTTTTGTCTCTTTTCCCTTTCCTGTCTGTCGAACGTATCGATAGCATGGTCGATTTTTTTATCTGCGTATTCGCGCACGGTTTTATCGAGTTCTTCGGGGATATGATACAGCTCTATCTCCCTCTTGGTTTTGCCGACGGCGGGAACAATCGTTTCCTCGATATATGCGCAGATTTTCTTTATTTCTTCATGACCGTACATTATCGCGCCGACCATTTCGTCGTTGGAAACCTCGTCCGCGCCCGCTTCTATCATTAAAATAGCGTCGCGCGTACCTGCAAGATTGAGATGAATTTTGCTTTTTTCGCGCTGTGCGAGGTCGGGATTGATTACGTACTTTCCGTCAACCATACCGACTACTACCGAACCTGTGGGACCCGCCCAGGGAATATCGGAAATCGCGATTGCGACGGACGAACCAATCATAGCAAGAGGCTCGGGTGAAACGTCGGGCTCTACCGAAAGCGCCTGCGCCGTAACAACCACGTCGTTGAAAAGTCCCTTCGGGAAAAGCGGACGTAAGGGACGGTCGATAAGTCTTGCCGTCAAAATTGCCTTATCGCTTGCCCTGCCCTCGCGCTTTTTGAAACCGCCGGGTATTTTGCCGATAGAGTACATCTTTTCTTCATAGTCCACCTGCAGGGGAAAGAAATCCATACCGTCGCGCGGAGCTTCGGACATACATACGGAAACCATTACAGCGGTCTCTCCGCAACGTACAAGGCAGGAGCCGTTGGTCTGCTCGGCATATTTGCCGGTTTCAACCGTTACGTCTCTGCCGCCGACTTTAAGCGTAAATTTTTTGTAGTTTGTGTTCATACCTATCTCCTTTTGTTCTTGTGTCCGCGGCGCCCGCCGCGAACGGATTAAATCAGAAAAACAGAGCGTGATAAAATATCCCGCTCCGTTTTTAAAATTACTTTCTCAAATTCAAAGCAGCGACGATAGAACGGTATCTTTCTATATCCTTGCTCTTTAAATAATCCAAAAGACCGCGACGGCGACCGACCATTTTTAAAAGACCGCGGCGCGAATGATTGTCGTGAATATGCTCTTTAAGATGCTCGTTCAAGTGATTGATTCTTTCGGTTAAAAGGGCAATCTGAACCTCGGGCGAACCCGTGTCGCCTTCCTTCAAAGCGTATTTTGCGATAACTTCGGACTTTTCCATTTAATTTATCCTCCTATGGAAATATTTGCGGGAAACAAAGCTAAGCGTCGAGTATTCGCACAGCCTTGTAACCGTAACGATGTAATTTTACCATAGCGCGGAAAAAATTGCAAACGATTTAAGGGTAATAAAAAAATTTATCGGTAAAGACACTCGGTCGCAAGCCGCACGCCGAGCTTAAACCCCTCTTTAAAATACGAATCCGTCGCCTCCGCCTCCTCCGACAAAATTAAATTGGCAAATTTTTCAAGCATTTCAATTTGCTCTTTACCGAGCGAGCCTTGAAGTTTTTCAAACACCTCGTATCCCTCGTCGCTGAGCCGCTTATATTCCTCACTCTGATGAATTTTTTCGACCATGCCGCAGTCCGTATTTAAAATAAAATCTATAACCGAATTTGTCACTGTTTTTACCTCTTTTTTGTTTAATTTTATTATAGTCACAATTTTTGTGACTGTCAACTATTTAGTCACACTTTTTGTTACAATAGTTCTAAGGAGAAAAAAATGAATTTTTTTGTAACCAGATTAAACGAATTGATTGTTAACTGTGGGAAACCGCAAATAGAAATATGCAAAGAATTAGGAATTTACAAACAAAAATTGTCAAGGTGGAAAACAGGTGTCACTAAGCCAAATCTTGACGATTTAATTCTGCTTGCAACTTATTTTAATGTTTCAATTGATTATCTTTTGGGTTTAGAGGACGAAACGGGAACAAAAAACAAATTGAATTAATAATCAGCTTGAAATAGTACTTTAAGATTCTTCACTGCGTTCAGAATGACGTTTAAAAAAAGTGCACAGCATTGTTCAGAATGCCATAACATTAAAATGCACCGCATTGTCATTCTGAGGCTTGCCGAAGAATCTTTTTTTTAAGCTTCACTATCGCTAAGCATGACATATTGCGGCTAATAATTGCACCACCCTTATCCGTTTTTGTTTTTACATCACAATAAAACAATAGCACACGCAAAACGCGTATAATCAAATAAAAGACATGGGGTAATTATGAAAAACTTAAAATTTGCCGAAAATTTAAAAACGGCGCTAACATTAAATAAAAAAACTCAAAAAGAACTTGCCGAATATTTAGGTACTACGCAACAGACTGTAAGTCGATGGTTAACAGGTAAAAATGAACCTGACTTATCCATGCTTATACACATTTGTATATATTTAAATGAAACACCTAATTCAATTCTTAATTTCGATGAAATAACAAAAGCATAAATCATAACTACGCGTTCAACGCGTAGTTTGCACAAGCCCTAAAAGGGCATGGT
>CAJTRW010000010.1 GCA_910578765.1 uncultured Christensenella sp. | reverse complement strand
GGGGGCTGTCGGTTGTCAACTGAAATTATTTGCAGAAAGCGAGACAAGCTTTATAAAGCGCGTAAACGTCCGCCTTTGAAATAAGCTCGTAAGGGGCGTGCATAGAAAGCACGGGAACGCCTACGTCCACGGTATCTATACCGAGGTTGCCTATATATTTGGCTACGGTGCCGCCGCCGCCGAGGTCGATTGCGCCCAGCTCGCCGGTCTGCCAAATGACGCCGTCTTTGTCGAAAACGTCGCGTATAAAGCCCATATACTCCGCGGAAGTGTCATTGGTAGACGACTTGCCGCGCGCACCCGTATACTTCGATACTGCCGCGCCGCAGGAAATATATGTGGAATTCCTCTTTTCGAATACGGAAGCGTAAGTCGGGTCGTACCCCGCGGTTACGTCCGCAGAAATACATTTGGAATTGTATCTGACTTCGATGGGGTTTGCGTTGAAGGAATGTGCGATAGTTTCTATCACGTCGGAAATGACCTTGCTCTGCATACCGGTCGTGCCGTCGCTGCCGACCTCCTCTTTGTCCGCAAAAACCGCAACGACCGTGTGGGGAGAGTCGCAGTCGAAAATAGCGCGCATTTCGGGATAAGCGCAAACCTTATCGTCATGACCGTAAGCGGAAATCAAAGCCCCGTCGAAGCCTACGTCGCGCGCGCGACCCGCAGGCACGAAGCAAAGCTCGGAACATTGGAAGTCCACTTCCGTTATTCCGTACTTTTTATTTAGAAGATTTAAAACCGCCGCCTTTACGGTTTCCTTCTCGTCCTCGCCGCAATCCACCGCGGGAAGTCCGCCCACAACGGCGTTGAGGTTTTCACCCTCTATCGCCTTGCCGAGCGTCTTTTGGCTCTGCTCGGAAGCGAGGTGAGGCAAAAGATCGGTTATATAGAATATAGGGTCGGAATCCTCCTCTCCTATGCAGACGTCCTTTTTCTTTCCGCCGGGAAGCATAACAACACCGTGCAACGCGAGGGGAATTGCCGTCCACTGATATTTTTTAATACCGCCGTAATAGTGCGTTTTAAGATAGCAAAGACCCGCCTCCTCATACATGGGGTTGGGTTTAAGGTCAAGACGGGGCGAATCCACGTGCGCGACCATAATGCGTATGCCGTCCTTTGCCACGTCTTCCTTACCGACCTTTATAAGAAAAATATTTTTGCCCCTGTTCAAAAAGTAACGCTTGTCGCCCGCTTTCAGTTTTTCGGAAAAACTGAAAGGCTTAAAGCCGTTTTCCAAAGCAAGTTTTTCAGCCTCGACCGAAGCGTCGCGCTCGGTTTTCGAATTATCCAAAAAGTGTTTGTAGCCTTCCGCGAAGTCGTAAATTTTTTCAAGCTCCGCTCCGTCGGCTTCCTTGTATACGTTTTTACGGGTATATTTAAGTTCCATATGTATCTCCTTTCAATAACTTTAATTCCGTTGATTATTATAAATAAATTCAAACTTAAAGTCAAGGCACGGCACAATAAATTTTTTTATTTTTTTGCTTTACTAATTATTAGAAATAGTTTATAATGGATAAAGAATATTGTGCCTTGGAGAACCTGTATGAAAAGAGGCGGATATGCGGCAAAAAAAATAGCCGTGCTGGCTGTTTTTACCGCTTTGAGCCTTGTTATGTTCATAATCGAAAACCAGTTTCCGCCCATGTTTATTCCCGGGGCGAAAATGGGGCTTGCGAACATATTTTCATTTGCGGCGCTTATCCTTTACTCCCCGTGGGAAGCTTTTCTTATAATAGCCGTACGCACGGGACTCGGCGCAATTTACGCAGGCAATCTGTCCGCAGTAATGTACAGCTTTACGGGCGGGGTTGTTTCCATGGCGGTTTCCTCCGTACTTATGTACTGCGTCTACCCGAAAATTTCGCTTATGTCGGTTAGTATTATCGCGGCGGCGGCGCATAACGTGACGCAAAACATAGTTTTCGTGATAATTTCCGGCACGACGCTGATGTTCGGATATATGCCATACCTTATACTTATAGGCATACTTTCCGGCGCGATAGTCGGCGGAGTTATAATGTTGATTTACAAAAAAGTACCGATGAACGTTTTTTTAAAAGCGGTTTATAAAACGGATAAATAACCTTACGGTTTTTTATATATAGCCAAAAAAATTAAGGAGAGAATAAAGTTGAAAGCAGTAAAAGGTAAATACTACTTCGGCGGCGTGCATCCGCACGATATGAAAGCAATTTCAAAAGACGCCGCCCTCGAAGTATTGCCCGTACCCGAAATTGTCGCAATTTCAACCTCGCAGTCGTCAGGCAACCCCGCGATACCCGTCACGGAAGCCGGAAAGACCGTTAAAGAGGGTGAACTTATCGCAAAAGCGGACGGAGAAATTTCTTCCGACGTATTCGCAAGCGTAAGCGGCACGGTTACGGAAATTAAAGACCTTACGGGCGCCAAAGGCAAAGAAGAAAAATTCATCTTCATCAAGTCGGACGGCAAAGACGAAAAAAGCTACCTGCCCCCCCTTACGGACCCTTCGGCGGAGGAAATTAAAACGCGCGTAAAACAAGCGGGCATAGTCGGACTGGGCGGCGCAGGCTTCCCGACGGCGGTAAAAATAGGAACGGACAAGCAGATAGACACGCTGATTGTAAACGGCGCCGAGTGCGAGCCCTATCTTACGTGCGATTACCGCCTTATGATAGAAAAGACGGACGAAATTGCGCGCGGCGCAAGATACATAGCCAAAGCTTTGGGCGCGGAAAAAATAATTATCGGCATAGAGTCCAACAAACGCGACTGCATCAAAGCGTTTGAGGTTTACGAGGATATTCAACCCGTTATTTTAAGAAAGCAGTACCCCATGGGCGGCGAAAAGCAGCTTATTTACGTAACCGTCGGCAAGAAAGTCGGGTTAGGCAAGCTGCCCGCCGATTACGGCGTCGTGGTTCAGAACGTGGCGACCTGCTTTGCCGTGTGCGAGGCGATAGAGCTTGGCAAACCTTTATACGAAAGAGTTGTAACCGTTTCGGGTAAAGCCGTAAAGCAACCCAAAAACCTTTGGGTCAGGGTGGGAACGCCCGTTCAGGCAATTGTCGACCACTGCGGCGGAGAAGCGTCTTTACCCAAAAAAGTTATCTCCGGCGGACCCATGACGGGCGTCGCGCTTGAGGATTATAACGATTACACGCATAAGGCGACCGCGGGCATACTTCTTCTCGACAAAAAAGAAGCGGCTGCGGACGAGCCCACACCCTGTCTCAACTGCGGCATGTGCGCGGACGTTTGCCCAATGCACCTGATGCCCATGAACACGGCTTTCTATTCCGCGGCTGGCGACTTCGACGCGGCGGCTAAATACGGAAACGTGGCTTACTGCATAGAATGCGGAGCATGCGAATACGTCTGCCCCGCTAAACGTCCCTTAATTCAGGCTATACGCAAAACGAAGGCTGCCCTTCGTAATAAAAAGGAGAATGCAAATGGATAATTCGGTAGTAATTTCCACCCCTCCTCACGTTAAAAGCAAACGCACGACGCGCGGCATAATGATTGACGTATGCATAGCGCTTGCGCCCTGCGCCTTTGCGGGATGCGTATTCTTCGGCTGGCAGGCGCTGTTGATAATACTTATGTCGGTATTTTCTTGCGTTGCGACGGAATTCGTATACTTCTTTATTGCCAACAAAGGTTTTTCGAAGAAGTGCGTCAACGCGAAAAGCGTATGCGTGAGGTGGATGAAACAGTTTGACTTTACGTCGGTTGTGACGGGTATAATTCTCGCGCTGATACTTCCGACTACGGACAAATGGTACGAGGTTTTTTACGAGGTTATAATCGGCGCGGTTTTCTCGATTGCCATCGTCAAGATGGTATTCGGCGGAACGGGTAAAAACTTAGTAAACCCCGCCGCCGCAGGACGCGTGTTCATGGCTATAAGCTTTGCGGCGGTTACGACCTACACGGCGGCTAACTTTTCGGCGCTGGAATTCGAAAGCGGAATTTTCACCGGTTCCACAAACCTGTGGTGGCTGTTGAACAACAACGGCGGCAACCCCGAAACAAAGCTTACCGTTATCGACCTGTTCCTCGGAACGGGCGTGGCGGGCTGTATAGGCGAAACGTGCAAGCTATCGATACTTGTGGGTTATATTTACCTGAGCGTAAGAAAAGTCATCAAATGGTGGCAGCCCCTCCTCTTTATTGCGGTATTCGGCTTTACCGCGGTATTTATGTCCGGTTTTGCGTTTATTCACACCGGCGGTTATATCTACGATATGGAGCTTTTCCTGCCGCACATTTTCTCCGGCGGCGTGCTTTTCGGCGCGGTATTTATGTTTACGGACTACTGTACTTCGCCCAAAGGCGTATACGGTCAGCTGGTTTACTACGTTGTTGCGGCTGTGCTTGTTGCGGTATTGAGGTATCTGACAAAATTAGAAGTTACTTCCTTTGTGATTTTGCTTATGAACTTAGTGGTTCCGCTTATCGACAAATACATCATAGCAAGACCCTTCGGCTACAAAAAAATAAAAGCTAACAAGGGGGATAAATAAATGACCGTGAAAGAATTTTTCAAAGGCAAAGCCTTTAAGTGCATTGCGGCGCTGTTGTGCGTACTTTTGATAAGCGGCATATTCCTTACGATAATGAACAGCCTGTTGGCGGTTACCGACCAGGAAAGATTTGACCGCGCTATCAAAAAGATATACGGCAAAGCAGTCAAAACCGAAGCCGTTGCGGTTGCAGACTATAACAGCAACGCAACCATAGAAGAAGCTTATAAAATAAAGGACGACGGAAACTATCTTGTTAAAGCAACCGGAAAGGGCGGCTTCGACAACGGCACCGTAACCTGCTGGATAGTTGTAAAAGTAAATAAGGGCGCGGTCGGCGGCATAGAAAAAGTCGTAATAGACTCCAACTCCGGTCAGTCCTACATTTCCTATATCAACGATAAGTTCATGGCGGGATTCTACGGCGAATACACGGCGGGACAGTATTTCAACCCCAACGAAGGATTTATAAAGACGGGCGCTACCCGTTCCGCCACCGCCATATGCAATGCGGTAAACGCGGCGCTGGATTATGTAAACGCCTTGTTCGGAAACGTGACCGTAGATATTTACGAAAATTGCAGCTATATAGAAAATATCGATACGAGAAATACTTCTCACGAAGCTACGGAAGAACAAGTAACATTCAGTATAAAGACGAAAAGTTTCAAAAGAGCGGGGGAATTCTCCATAAACGTTACGGTTGACAAAAACGGCGTTATAACGGCTTACGCGATAACTACGGACGGCTCGACCGCGGGTTACGGCAAAAACATCCACCCCGCGATAAAGGACGGAACGCTGTTTGTAGGTAAGAATTTAGCGGGTATTGAGGCGATATTGGACGACGGCATAGTTTATCCAGGAGATAATGCCGGTACCGAAATATCAACAGGCGCGTCGCAATCCAACTTCCTCTGCCTTAGCGCGGCGGCATTTGCGGCGGCTAACTATGAACAGTTTTTAACCGTAGAAGAAACCCCCGACGATAACGAAGAAGGAGGCAACGAGAATGAATAAGTACAAAAAGATTACTCTCGACGGGCTTATTTATCAGAACCCGACCTTTATGCTTGTGCTGGGTACCTGCCCTACGCTGGGTCTTATTTCCTCCGCGTTCTCGTCCATGGGCATGGGACTTACCGTGCTTGTCATACTTACCCTTTCCAACGTGATAATTTCTTTGTTGAGAAAGCTTATACCCGACTCTGTGCGCATACCCTGCTATATAGTTATTATTGCTACGCTGGTTACGTTTGCAAGAATGTTTTTGGATAAATTCCTGCCGGACTTGTATGAAAGCTTAGGCGGCTTCCTTGCGCTGATAGTCGTAAACTGCATTATTTTAGGCAGAGCGGAAGCGTTTGCGAACAAACACACCGTAGCGGAGTCTGCAGTGGACGGAATTGCCAACGGACTCGGATTTACTGTTGCGCTTACGGTTATGGGCATCATCTGCGAATTCTTCGGCAAAGGCTCGCTTTTCGGATACGAAATTATGACCTTCAAAATTGGCATGCTTGCTAAGCCTGCGGGGGCGTTCCTCGTCTACGGCATCTGCATAGCGGTATTCGTCTACATTATTGACGGCTTTGAAAGAATGAGACGCGTCAAAGCCAACAAGCTTGCGCGTGAAAATTTATTGAAGGAGGCTGCGTAATTTATGGGTACTTTAATTGCGATAGTTCTTTCCGCGGTGCTGACAAACAACTTTATTACCGCTAAAACTTACGGCATATGTCCCTTTTTAGGCGTGTCAAAAAAGACCTCCTCGGCAACGGGCATGGGAATTGCGGTAACGCTTGTAATGGTTTTGGCGACGCTTGTCACCTATCCCATTTACACATACGTAATGGTTCCGCTGAAAATAGAATTCCTTGAAATTATATTTTTCATATTCATAATAGCCTCGCTCGTGCAGATGCTGGAAAAGATAATTCAGAAGCTTTCCCCCTCCCTTTACGGTGCAATGGGAATTTATCTTCCGCTTATCACTACAAACTGTGCGGTACTCGGCGTGACGGAGCTTGTAATAGGCGACATGTCAAGCTATCTGGGCGGCGCTTCCATGAATATCGGCTGGGCGGTGCTTTACGCGCTGTTTGCCGGACTGGGCTTTACCCTCGTCATGATTATAATGAGCGGTATGCGCGAAAAGCTTAACTGCTATAAAACGCATAAGGCGCTTGCGGGCTTCCCCATAGCGATGATAACCGCATGCTTCATATGTATGGCGTTTACGGTATTCTCGTATATCAGTATATAAGGAGTTAGGAATATGAATTTACTTTCAATTACCCATCAGACCTGGATTTCGGTCGGAATCGTTGCGGGAATATTTGCCGGCTCCGCCGTTCTCATAGGTTTACTTATAATTATTGTGGGCAAGGTTTTCAAGGTAAACGTTGACGAAAAAATTACGAAAATACTTGAAAATCTCGCAGGCGCCAACTGCGGCGGCTGCGGCTGCTCGGGTTGCAGCGGCTTTGCCTCCAAGCTTGCGGAAGGCGGCGCAAACCTTGCCGACTGCCACGTGACCTCGCCCGAAAAGAAAGCGGAGATAGCAAAGCTTCTCGGAATAGAGCTTAAAGAAGAAGAACCTACCGTTGCAGTGGTTCACTGCAACGGCGGCGTAGAAAACTGTGCAGACAAGTTCGAGTACAAGGGCAACCCGACGTGCGCAGCGAACGCGTCGCTTCTCGGCGGAAACAAAGCCTGCTCCTACGCCTGCCTGGGCTGCGGAGACTGCAAGGCGGTCTGTCCCGAAAACGCGATTGAAGTTACAGGTAGACTTGCGCAGGTCGACCCCGACAGATGCGTTTCCTGCGGGGCGTGCATTACAACCTGCCCCAAAGGAATAATAGACAGGATACCCTCCTCCGCCCCCGTGTATGTGGCTTGCTCGTCCAAGTGCAAGGGCAAAGAGGTAATGGGCGTGTGCAAGGTAGGCTGTATAGCTTGCGGTATTTGCGCAAAGGTTTGCCCCCACGGCGCAATTACCATGAAGGACAATCTGCCGGAAATCGACTATACGAAATGCACCGGCTGTCTTACATGCGTTGAAAAATGTCCCAGACACATTATAATCAGTCGCAAGGTTGTTGCGGAAGAAACCCCCTCCGCACCAGAAACTACCGCTTAAAAAATTCAAATAAAAAAAGCGCCGCTTTGAAAAGCGGCGCTTTTTTTAAATTATTATGTCGGGATTGTCCAAATCCTTTAAAAGCGGCTCCACCCGCAACCCGTGCGGACTGCAATAAATGAACTTGTTATTATCGCTTATCGGCTGAAAGTAAAGGCACTGCTTGCCTTTACAGTCGGCGTCCTTCATTTTTACCGTCTTCTTTTCTTTATTTATATACAGTACGTTTACGCCGTCTTTCGTGCGCACCGTAACCGTAAGCGAGGAAGAGTTTTCTTCAACGTCGTCGGCGGTCACGCTTTCGGTGAATACCGGTTCTTTACCGAACTCATATTCGAAAACGATTTTCGCTTGGACAAACACCCTGACGCCGGTCAGAGGATTTGTGTTGCGCGTGGTAAAAAACACGATAAACAGCACGGCAACCGTGACGACTAATACGCCGTAAATTATAAGGTCGAAAATTTTAAAGCCCTTATCCCGTTTTACCTGTTCTATTTTTTTCAGCGACATATTTACTCACAAGTGAAAGTTACCTTTCTGTCGGTAAGCTTGCCTTCGATAAACTCTATTGCCCTGTCTTTGCCCATACACATTATAGCCGTTGTAAGCGCGTCTGCCTGCGCCGCGCCGCCGCCTATTACCGTGACGGACATTATACCCGTCTGTACCGGTTTGCCCGTTGCAGGGTCGATAACGTGGCAGTAACGCGTTTTGCCTATTTTATAATACTGCTCGTCGTCGCCGCTGGTGGAAAGCTTTTCGCCCCTCACCTTCGTCTGTAAATAAGCGTCACGGTTTATTGAGCGAGGACCCGACAAACCCAAATTCCAACTGCCCGCCTTAACGTTGCTTTTAAACAGTATACTACTGGAACCGAAATTGAAATAACCGAATTCATATCCGTATTCGTCGAAAAGTCCGTCGATTTTATCTACGGCGTACCCCTTGCCTATTCCGCCCAAATCAAGCTTCATAGAAAGCGTTTCTTCGCCGACGGTCACGGTGTAATCGGGTTTTTTTACGTAAAATTTGCCCTCCGCTTCGGATAAGTCGACTTCGCCGAAGTGCGAAGCAAGGTCGGTATATTGCGCGACGGTTTCAGCGGAAGGAAGCTCGCTTTCGCTGTGAGGGAAGTCCTCCGCCCCGCCGAAGCCGTACGCCTGAATATTGTAATACAGCGCGGGATTGTAGCAGCCGTCCGTTAAATTATAAACATATTTCGCTTCCGAAAGCACGTTATAGGTAATTTCGCGTATTTCTATCGTCTTGCCCGCCGCCGCGTCGTTGAAGCGGCTTACGTCGGAATTAACAACCGTTGACGATAAAGCCTTGTCGACCTCGTTTAAAACGTCCGAAACGGCTTTATTGAAGTTTGCATAATTTTCCTGCGCTCCGTCCTTTGTAAAATCGTCCGAAACGACCAGATACGCGTCCGCCATCATTGAGAAAAAATACCTTCCGAGCGAGGTGTATGCAGACGTATCTTTATCCTCAAACTGCTTCTGCTCAGCGCAGTAACCGCCTATTTCCGCGGCAAGCTTATAGCTTTTGTCGCTTAGCGTATAGCTTGACTGCGGCATATTTGTATAGACCGAGTATGTAGTTTTTTTGCAGCCCGCAAACGCGCAAACGCCGAAAAGCGCCGCCGCCGCAATTGCCGCCGTTTTAATTTTCATAAAACAATTATAAACGAAAAATTTACAAATAGCAACAAAAAACCCGTCTGTAAAAGACGGGTTAATTTATTTGATTTAATTATTTGCCAAGCGCGTTCTGTACGGCAATCAACAATCTGCCGCTACCCTGCGTTGCGCCGGTAAGCACAAGTCCGCTTGATGCGAAATCGCTGTTGTCGTCCTTGGAATAAGGTTCACCGTTTTCGTCAAAGAAAACTTTTACCGCAAGAACATCGGCAACAGACTTGCCTTCATACTGTTGAAGCAACCAATTTTCCTTAGTCAGCCAATTGAGCTTTGCTTCTTCACTCCAATCTCCCTGAGGATCGCTGACGACATGCCAATCTTTATTATATTTGGTGTCTTGTTCGCCCGTGAGCTTCCAAGCGCCGTGTTCGTCGCGCTGAGGACCGCCTAACGTCCAGTCTACTACAACCTTGTTATATGTGCAAGAAAAAGCTTCGCCGTTACCGTATGTATGTGTTACATCTTCTATTTTCTGAATGATGTTATTTTTAACGGTAACCTTAACTACCATACCGTAAACGGCATTATATTCGTTTGCATATGAATAATGTCCTATATATGTACCGTCTTTACCGCCGGAGCAACCTGCCGCAATACCTATACCTGCGCAGAGAGCCGTCGATGCGCATAAAATTGCAATAGCTTTGAAAAACTTTTTCATAATTACCTCTGAGAATATATTTCTTTCTACTTGAATATTTTACCACACCTCAAAATAAGTGTCAACAATATTTTCGGTATAATTTTACTTAATTTCATCATAAATACACCTTGTCATAATCAACGCGGCGAATGAAAAGAAAACAAGATTCTTCGCAGGGCTCGGAATGACAAAAAAGTGTGCAAGCCCCCCTCGGACAGAATGATAATTTGGCGTGCACCCCCTCGGGCAGAATGATAATTTGGCGTGCAACCACCTCGGGCAGAATGACAATACGGCGTGCAAGTTCTATCGGGCAGAATGATAATAACGTACGCAAGCACACATTTTGTAAAGCGGCTTAAACGGTGCAAAAACGGCGCCCGTTAAAAACGCGCGCCGTCAGCTTTGATATTCGATTATTCTGTTCTGAGCGCAACGACGGGATCCTTCTTGGCTGCCGCCGCCGCAGGTATCAAGCCGGATATCAACGTAAGCGCCACGCTTACCACTACCATGATAAGCGCCTGCCATACGGGGAGGGCGGCTATCGTGCCGATTGCAAATACCGCGCTTACTATAAGGTTTATAACCAAAGAAATAAGATACGTAATAATTATGCCCGCAAGTCCCGCGGCAAGTCCAATCATAAACGTTTCCGCAATAAACAGCAGTTTAATATCCTTCTTCCGCGCGCCGACGGAACGTAAAATTCCTATCTCCTTAGTCCTTTCCACTACCGAAACATAAGTAATTATACCTACCATTACTGTTGAAACCAGCAGCGACAACGCAGTAAACGCCACAAGCGCGATTGTCACCATTTGAATCATGGTGTTTACCATATCTATTATGACGCCCACCATGTCGGTATATTTTACCTTTTGCTTTGCCGAAAGAGTTTCGCCGTTGTACTCCGCGCCGTCCTCGCACATTTTATTCCAGCCGTCGAGATACGTGCAGACTTTCTTCTTCATATCGAAGTTAAGCGGGTAAATAAACACTCCCGAAGCGACGTCACTGCCCGCCACCATGCCGAGCGTTACCGCGTCAGAGGAACCGCCCAACATTGTCTGTTGCTGTCTGAATTTATTCATGCCGACGTCTTTATGAAAGACCTTGACGCCGTTTTCGGTCTTGAAATAAGTGAAGTCGTATGTATAAGAAAGCTCGCTTAAATTGCCGTTATCCTTTATGTACTGCGCAATTTCGCTTTCGAGACCCTGCGCGATAATATGGCGCGTAAGCGCGGGCGTATAATAAAGTCCGTCGGACAAACAGCCGTATGATACGTTTTTCTTCTTCTGCAATATAAGCTTTACGCCCAAATCAAGACTGCCTTCTTCGGAAAAACCTTCGGAATAGCTGTTATATGTAAATGGCTTCTGCGCGTCGTTCTGCTTAGTGAAAACTGTGTCGTTGGGATACCATTTGAACTGTTTGTCGAAGAAGAAATTGAAGTTCAATCCTCCCGCACCCAAAGACTCGTCGTAATACGGGTCCTTATCCTTTATGCCGCTGCCGGGGAGACCGATTGCCGGATCGTAGGACTCCGTCCGTCCCGCCGCGAGGAACGCGTAATTCAACAGCTCCTCCTCGCTTAAAAATCCGAATTGAGCCAAATCTATTTCCGAAACTTTTCCTTCGTCCACGACGAGGATAAGGCTTTGCTTATCGTTGAAAGCCTGTATTATTTGTTCTTCGGAAAGATTTCCGTTGGAAGCGATTACGTCGTACTGCGACAGAATATATTCGCCGCCGTCGGGTACTTCCTGCAAGCCCGTAAACATATCGAGCATGCTGATAAATTTACTGTACTCGGGTTCCTGCGCAAGCACGGACGTATACATGGAGCGAATTGCCGTAAGCGACATTCCGTCGCTGCTTGCGTCCAACTCCTCCGGTATAACGGTGGGGCTTGTTTCAGAGGTTACGTGAAAATCCGTATAGATATAGTTGCTTACCTCGAAATCGAATTTATAACTCATTGCGCTGTAATATTCTTCGGGCATTTTGCTTACGTAATCGAGATAATTTTCGGAAATTTCGTTAGAGGTGATAAAGTTGTTGCCCATATCCAAAAACGTCTGCAACAGCGAGTCCACGTATACCTTGTCTTTCAGTTTGGTAATGTCAATAGACTTATTTACGGTTTTATTTATTTTGGTTATTGCGCTCATATCAAACGAAGAACGCTCTATCGATATGGGATTGCCGGAAAGCATGTCGTTTTCCATATCTTTTATGTAGCCCTGTACACCCGAAGAAATGGCAAGCACAAGCGAAACGCCTATAATGCCTATACTGCCCGCAAGCGAAACCATCAAAGTACGCTTCCATTTGGACAGAAGATTTTTAAGCGACAGCATGAAAGCCATTCCCGCAGACATGGACGAACGCTTTTTCTTGCCCTTGTCGGTCTTTTTCTTCGCGGACGGGTCGCTTGCGGCAGTCTCGGCTGCGTTTTCCTGCGCCTCAACGCCCTCCTCCGTTTCCTCCGCGCCGTCGTAAGGCATACTGTCGTCCGTAACAAGTCCGTCCAAAAGTCTTATAATGCGCGTGGAATACTGCTCCGCAAGCTCGGGATTGTGGGTTACCATTATGACGAGCCTGTCTTTGGAAATTTCTTTCAAAAGCTCCATTATCTGCACGCTGGTCTTGCTGTCCAGCGCGCCGGTAGGTTCGTCCGCAAGTACTATTTCGGGGTCGTTGATAAGCGCGCGCGCTATGGCAACCCTCTGCGCCTGTCCGCCGGAAAGCTGGTTGGGGCGGCTGTTCATCTTTTCTTTCAGCCCGACGCGTTCCAACGCTTCGACGGCGCGGCGGCGGCGCTCCTCCTTATCGACGCCCGCAATGACGAGGGCAAGCTCTACGTTTTGCAGAATAGTCTGGTGAGGAATCAGATGATAGCTTTGGAAAATGAAGCCTATGGAATGGTTTCTGTACGTGTCCCAGTCGCCGTCCTTATACTCCTTAGTGCTTTTACCGTTTATGACAAGGTCGCCCGAGGTGTATTTATCGAGACCGCCTACAATATTCAGTAACGTGGTTTTGCCGCAACCCGAAGCGCCGAGGATAGAAACAAACTCGTTCTTGCGGAAATTGAGGCTTATTCCTTTCAGTGCGGGAACTGCTTCGCCTGCGACAAAATAGTCTTTTTTAATATCCTTTAACTGCAACATTTTTATTAATCCTTTTTATTTTTATATGCATCGCCGTCAAAATTTTCAATCAAGAAGTTAAACCTGCACAAACCGTTTATCGAATTTCGGCGTCGGAAAGCCTTTTAAGCACGCGCCGTTTGCCGAGTATGCGCATTATCGTGCACAAATCGGGAGAATCGGGTTTGCCCGTTACGGCTATGCGTAGAATTTCCGCCACGTCCGAAACGTTGCCGCCGAATTTTTCGGGCGCGGATTTGTATTCCGACATTTCCGCCGCGAACCCTACTTCCGGCGCGATTGCCTTAACCTTGGCAAACCAAGCGCCGTTATCGTCGGACGGGTCGTATTTTTCGGCAAACGATTTAAGCACGGCGTTGACCGTATCCTTGCCGAAGCGGTAATTATATTCGGGCGCGAAAGTGTCGTCGAAGAAATAATCTATAAGCCTGACGCCCTGCTCGGCACGCTCTATATCCTTCCTGCGCTTTTTGCCGCCTATACCCATAATAAGCGACAACACGTCTATTATATACGTTTTGTCATTAAAATGTTGTCTGTCCGCTTCCGTACCGAACTCGTCCGTCCAGCTTTTTAAAAAGTCGTAGCACTGCTCTGCGGAGAGCTTTGAAATTTCCGTCTTGGACACGTCGTTTAATTTATCCAAGTCGAACAGGGCGCCGCTCTTGCCCATTTTACTTACTTTAAAAGGGAAATCCCTGTAATCCGCTTCGGGATTTTTAAGCGACCATTCCTCGAAACCCGAGTTTAAAATGGTCATTAAATATTTTACGACCGCCAAAGGGAAATAACCCGCCTTGCGATAGTAGTCCAGCGAAAGCTCCGGGTCCTTGCGTTTGGAAAGCTTGCGTTTTGTACCGCCGTCCATTTTCATAAGCGAGCTTGTGTGCGCATAGCGCGGCGGGCGGAAGCCGAGAGCTTTATGAAGCTCCAAATGCACGGGCAGACTGGAAAGCCACTCCTCCCCGCGTATTACCAGCGTTGTACGCATGAAGTGGTCGTCTATCGCATGCGCGAAATGGTAAGTCGGTATCCCATCGGATTTTAAGATAACGACGTCCTGGTCGTTTTCCGTAACGGTGACTTCACCCTTTATTTCGTCGCGGAATATAATTTTGTTATCGGCGCTCCCCTGCGATTTAAGCCTTATTACATACGGTTTACCTGCGGCGAGATTTGCGTATATCCGCTCCTCTGAAAGGTTTCGGCACTTTGCGTAAGCGCCGTAATAACCCGTTGTTTTTTTGCCTGCGGTCTGCTCCTCGCGCACGGCGTTCAATTCTTCCTCCGTGCAAAAACAGGGATACGCCAAGTCGCGCTCTATAAGCCGTTTTGCGAAGGCGCGGTATATTTCCGCGCGGCGGCGCTGATAATACGGACCGTATTTGTTGAGGGGAGAGTCTATCTCCGCCCCCTCGTCGAAATTTATGCCGAAGTAATTAAGACTGCGGATAACGCTTTCGACGGCGCCGTCGACGCGGCGCTTCTCGTCCGTGTCCTCTATTCTCAAATAAAATATACCGCCAGTCGTGTGTGCGCTGCGCTCGTCCGCGAGCGCGGAATACAGATTGCCGAGATGTATGAAACCCGTTGGCGACGGCGCAAGGCGCGTAACCTCCGCTTTGGGCGCGCGGGCGCGCTCGGGATAAATTTCCTCATAGCTTTCGGGCGGAAGAAGATCATTGTCCGGTATGAGAGCCGCGGCAAGTTTTTTCAAATCCATTTTTACATTTCCTCTTTGTTTTTGCGTTTATAAAACTTCCTCAAAGTAAACCACAGAATTATCAGAATTTCGAATACGCCCGCCACGATATACAAAAAGTACATTTTGCCGAAATCCGCAAAGGCGATGACGAAAATATGAAAAATTACCGCCGCCGCCCAGATTATAAGCGAGCAGGCTAAAATGTTCGTAATCCAGTTGCCCCACTTGACGGAAAACACCATAAGCACTATTCCGCACGCAAACGGAGCGCAGACGTAAGAAAGATAAGCGTAAGCGTCGGTCTGCGGAATGAAATAGAAAATCATAAAAAGCACGGTAGCTATAAACCAGACCAGCCCGAAGCTTAAAAGCGTAATTAAAACCCGCTTCTTCTTGACGTTCATTTTCGGCTTGACAATTTTTTCGGCGGACGGCGAAATAATGTCGTCCACGGATATATTATACAGCTTTGCAAGCTGTATAAGTACGCGTAAATCGGGAATAGCCTCTCCCCGCTCCCATTTGGAAACGGCTTTGTCGGAATAGTTTAACTTTTCCGCAAGCTGGATTTGCGTAAGCTGCGCATGCGTCCTTAGCTGCGTTAAGTTTTTCGCTATTATCTCCTTCAAATCTTCCATATAACGATTATACCATATAACGCCGTCAAAACTCAACTAAAATACACAACTCTACTGTGAGTAGAGAGTGAAAATTTACCGGTAGAGAGACTGAAAAAAGCGTGGAGAAGCTTTTGAAGAAAGTAGGTTGTATTTTGCGGCGGTTTGACGATAATATTAATATAGACGGGCGGAAATGCGCCGCCAGTAATATACGGAGATACTGACCATGAACAATAATTTTGATATTTTTACCGATTCCTCGGCAAATCTGAACGATGAAATGTTGCAGGCGTCGGGAATAAAAGTTATTTCTTACCATTGTCTCGTAAACGGACAAAATACCCTATGTTACGAGAACGGCAGACCCTTTGCGGAAACCGCAAAAGAATTTTACGGGAAAATGTCGGAGGGCGCGGAGGTTTCCACTTCCCTTATCTGCGAAGCGAGCATTGTCGAAGCCGTAGAGCCGTCGCTTAAAGCCGGCAGAGACGTTCTTCTGATAACCATTGCCTCGGGAATAAGCGGAACTTACGCGCAGGCGGTCGCGGCGAGCAAAGCTTTAAAAGAAAAATATCCAGAAGCGAAATTCATAGTAGCCGACAGCGCGACGGCTTCGCTCGGCGAAGGGCTGATTGCCGTTAACGCGGCAAAACTGCGCGACATGGGCGAGAGCGTAGAAAGCTGCGCGGAATGGATTGAAGAAAACAAATACAAACAGAACGCTTATCTTACGGTGGGCGATTTGAAATATCTGAGAAAGGGCGGCAGAATTTCCGCCACGCTTGCAATAGCGGGTACTCTTTTAAACATAAAGCCGATAATCAAAGCCGACGGCGGCACACCCGCAAAGCTTACGTTTACAGGCAGAGAGCGCGGCAGAAAACGCGCGTTGGAAGCACTTTTGAAAGCTTTTGACGAAAATGTGTTGAACCCTGAAAACCAAACCGTCGCCATTGCGCACTGCAACTGCGAAGAAGACGCGCTTAAACTTGCCGAGGCGGTAAAAGAGCGCGGCGCAACCGACGTAATTATAGAGTATTACGACCTGTGTACGGGCGCGCACGTCGGACCCGGCACGATAGCGCTGTTCTTTACGGGCAAAGACAGACGCTCCGCCGCAGCCGTTGCGGACGCGAAAAAACGCGGGAAGACAGCCGCGCAGGAAATTTAACGGAAAACGAAAACACCTCCGCATTGCACCGTGCGGAGGTGTTTTTATATTTTTTTACCGTAAAGCGAAGATTTATTATTCAGGACGTAGCCGAGAAAGCTTTTACAGCCGTCGAGAATATCTTCATAAGCCCTTTCGAAGTCGCGGGTGTACCAGGGGTCCGCAACGTCGCGGGGCGAAGCGGTAAAGGAACACAGCTTAAAAATTTTCTCCCCGTACTTACCGCCGGTAAGTCTAAGAATGTCCATAAGATTGCCGGAGTCCATTACCAATATGTAATCGCTGTTTTTTACGTCCGCAAGAGAAATTTGCCGCGCCGTATGACTGCCGGGTATTCCGTGCATGACAAGCGTCTTTTTCGCCTGAGGATATATCGCCGAGCCTTCCTCACAGTCCGACGTACCGAACGAAGAAACGCGAAAATCGGAAGAAAGCCCGCGCTCGTCAAGTAAATTTTTAAAAATCAGCTCCGCCATAGGCGAGCGGCAGATATTGCCCAGACAGACAAACGCTACGCTTACCATCAGTCACCTATTTTAAGCTTACGCCAGTCGGTGCCGCGCGGCACGTAATTTTCAAGATAATTTATTATCCCGTCCGCATTGTCGAAAACAGAATACATTTCGCTGCATTTAAACGTTATGAATTTGCGCTCGGTTACCGTATGCATGAATTTTTCCAAATCGTCGTAATAGCCGTTGATATTGAAAAGCGCCATCGCTTTGTCGTGTCTGCCGAGTTGCTTTAAAGTCAGCACTTCGAAAAATTCCTCAAAGGTGCCTATCCCGCCCGGAGCTATTATAAAAGCGTCGGCGTCGTCTTCCATTATTTTCTTTCTCTCGGACATGGTTTCGGTATAAGTCATTTTTTCGCAGTCGTCGTAAATAAGCTCTATCCCGTCCTCGATGAAAAATTTAGGGATAACGCCGTGAATGAATCCTCCGCCGCGCTTAAAACCGCGCGCCGCCGCACCCATAACGCCCGTCGCGCCCGCGCCGAACACAAGCGAATGCCCGCGCGCGGCAAGCTTTTCGCTTAAAGCTTCCGCTTCGTCTATATACAGTTTATCAATGTGCGCGCTCGCCGCGCCGAAAATGCAAATCTTCATACTTTATTATTATATCCCGTATTTATAAAATTGTAAACTTTCAATAAGTCTTTTAACGCATACCAGCCGTTTAATTATACGATATAACGGTAATTTTTGCAAGTAAAACCGTCGATTTATATTTTTCAAAAAAGTACCCGCTTTAAGCTTCCGCACTTACTTTTTATGAAAATGATTACGACGACGGCTTTATCTCCTATTCATACTGGCAGCCGGGCGAAGAATTATTTTTGGTTTATAACCGGACAAAAATACAGATAACGAAATCTTAATAAAGCTTTAAGGCGCGCCCGCGCAACCGTAAATTAAACAAATACGACTTAATATTAAGGCAGCCCTCCGACTTGCGACGGAGGGCTGCAATTCATTAAACGGTAATTACATTGCGGGGCCTGTTGCGGAAGGCGTATATACGCGGGCGGCAAGCTCCTGATTCAGGGCGTAAAGTCCCTTTGCGTCATAGCCGAACATCTTCATTTTCTTAATCTGGTCTTCGGCGTTCTTCTCCTCCTCTCCCTGCTCCTTTATAAACCAATCCAAAAACTGCATGGTTTTGAAATCCTTCTGCGCGAACGCCAGAGAGTAGATATTGTTTATAAGCGAGGTTACGTACTGCTCGTGCTCGTAGCCTGCATTTAAAGGGTCTATATGCTCCTTGAACGTCTTGTCGGGTTTAGCTATTTCGCCGAAGGTTACGCGCACTCCGTTGTCTATCAGATAGCGGCGCATCATCATTGCATGGTCGCGCTCCTCCTGCGCCTGTACTTCGTACCAGTGCGCAAAGCCGTCCAATCCCTCGTCGGCATAATAATTAGCAAAATCGAGATAAAGATAAGCCGAATACAGTTCTTTATTGACCTGGTCGTTTAATAATGCGGCAATTTTATCGTTTAACATTTTTTCCTCCGTAAATTTTCTTTACACCATTGTAATACATAACGGACCAAAAAGCAACTTTTAATTAGCGAAATTACCATTCTTTGACTTGATTCGCCGAAAACAGAACACTGATTTTATTTCACAAAATGCATTTTTATGTAGCCGTTATTTCCAATTTGTACAGTTTTAACTCTTTCGGGAAAGAAATTCCAAGCCTTTTCTCTGTTGCGGAAAAATCGATTTCCTTGCCCCTCTGCGCTTGGATTATTCAAAAAAATCTATTGCTGTCAGGTCTGCGGTAGAGTCCGCCCACTAACATCCATGCAAGTCATTTACTCCTCCATAAAATAAACATTGGGGATTAACTTCTGTTAACCACCAAAAACTTGGTGGACGAGTAAGCCCTGTCGGGCTTCGGTGCGACGGGGCGGTTTGCAAGCAAACCGCTTCCGCTACTCTTGCTCCACCAAAACGGCACGGCGCAGTAAATTGCGCCGGGCCGTTTTGGTGGAACTGAAAGCGGCAAAAACGCACACCGTAATATATAAGATAAACAGACGGGAATTTATTGCGCCGTAGATTTGCCGCTGTCAGACTACCCGCTGTATGGCAAACAGTTAGTCGCAAGGGGCTAACCGCTCACGGCTTGCCTGTTCGCTTGCAAGGGCTGTCATAGCGTCCTTATAGATACGCTTTGACAGCCTTTTTGCTTGCTCCTTATCGGGCGGCAGTTCGGCGTATATGTTTTTGCTTTGGTCGTTAAAATAGATAATTGTTATTCCGAGCGGCATTGTCTTATTCATATTTGAAACTCCGTTAATTCTTTATAACCCCACCCAAACGACACAGCGGGCTTGCTTTTTCGTTCCGTGTTCCGTAGTGCCAATAAGGTAATAGTAACTTATTGCCACACGGGGCGGCTGTCGCCGCCCCGTATTGTGCCGTATTTCCCTAAAAGTGTTACAGTGTTACGGGGTGGACTAAGGTAATACTATGTCCACCCCGTAAACGGACGGCATTAAAACTGCGTTACACGTTACGGGGTGAACGGGTAATATTATATACTGCAATCGCGTAATTCCTTTTGCAAGCGTTTGCGTATCGTTTTCATACGTTGCGATATGGCGGTATGCGATACGCCCTCTTGACTTGCAATTTGCCGCATAGTCATTTCCTCGTAATAGAATTTTCGCACCAAATCGCGCCGCTTGTCCGTAAGGTATAACATTGCTTTTCTTATGCTTGCAATATTCTCTTTCCGTATGTAAAGTTCGAGCGGGCTTTCCGTGCGCTTGTCCTCGAAGTCTATTCCCATATCGGTAAAGTAGTAAAGCGAGGTATGCCGCCGCGTTTCACGTCTGTTATTGCTTATTTCCTCTTTCATAAGTTGTAAGTGTATCAAGTAAATATCTTCCGTAACCTCGACGGTGTTCGTCGTTCCGTCCACAAACTTATATATAATTACTTGCATATAGAAAGCCTCCACTTATAAGCACGGCGGCGGCGTTGTGGTAAGGTTTTTTAGAAAATTTCTTAAAAACAAAAAAAGCCCGACAAACTTTTGAACTAAACCGAGATTTAGCCCCAAAAATTCGTCGGGTTTTCACTCTTTCATAGAGAGCCATAACACCTATGACAAACGCCAGCCGTCCGCGAACGTGCGCAAAACAGTCCCATAATTGTTTGTAGTGGGTATGTAGTGCGTTCGTTATGAGGTGTCAAAAAATAAAAAAAGAATTGAGTGTGCCATTTATTGCTCCCGAAAGTTTTTTGCCGTTTTACTTTCGTACACTCAATTCATTATTTGCTATAAAGATTTATTCTGTTGTTAGGTTTTATCTGATAATACTTTTTGAATAATGATTTTGCCGTCCTTGATTTCTATTTGTAGTTTTACTTTGCATTTCGGACAATATATTTCCACGTTCGAGCCGTCACCAGCCTTGAATAATTTGTACCCGCAGTCGGGGCATACAACGTATGAGGTCATAGACTTTTCCGCTCCTTATTTGCTTTTATTCTGCCGTAAATTTCTTTTACTACAATAACGACACCGTAAACACCGCATATCAACAAAATAATATCTTCGTAAGCATTAGCAATAAACGCCTTTACACCTGTTAATCCCCAAATTGTCATTAAAATGAGTAGAGGTAAATTTCTTTTGCCGTAGCAAGAATATACTACTATACTCAAAGAAATTATCGGACAAGGCATTATATAAGTTACTATATGCGGAAACTTATTGCCAAGTAAGAACGAAACAAGCGGGTAAAACAAATACAAAGTAAGTAAAAGCATTTGTATGATGTTCGGTTTATGTAAAGTGTCTTTCGGGTTTTTAATACACTCATAACAAAACAATAGTCCAACGCTTATATATAAAGGTGCGGCAAAAAAGAATTGTATGGGCATTTTTCCGAAAATTGCAAAATGTGTTATACCAATAAATAAATTAGTTATTCCCAAAGCAAATTTTACTGTCCAATTTGCAACACGACAATACGAAAGTATAATTGCCGTTATAATTGCGATTAACAGCACAATTTGAATTATATACGTTTGCTGATTATAGTTTTCTATAACTTGCCAAAAAACTTCTGCGTTCATTTTTATTCCCCGACATAACTTTTCAATATTTTAATCTGAAAAATATGTCAGATTAGATTATATCACTTAAATCGACATAAGTCAACTAATATGAAACTTTTGTCAGATTAGCATAGTTTAATTGACTTTTAACCTTATATCAGTTATAATCTTTACATTATGACAGAGATTAGACAACCAATAAAACGAACATCTATTGAGAAAAAACAAAAAATTATCAATGCGGGTTTACAAGTGTTTAGTGAAAAGGGCTATTATAACACTACTACCGCCGAAATAGCGCAAATTGCGGGTGTATCAACGGGAATAGTGTATAACTATTTCAAAGATAAAAAAGATATTTTATTACAAGCCTTACAGGTTTGTTTTGAAAATACTTTTAAGCCAATACTTAACGCTCTAAATCAATGTGATTTTAGGTGCGATTTTGAAGGCAGTATCAGAAAGTTTGTTTTAATATGTTTACAAGCCCATAATACTGAAAATAAATTTGCTCATCGGGAAATTATGGGTATGTGTATGTTAGACCAAGACGCGGGCGCGTTATTAAATCAAAAGGAAAATAATGTGATTAACGCAATTATAAAAGCATTATCCGATAATGGAATAACTGCGCCTAATATAACCGCAAAAATTAAAATCTTATATCATATTATAAGAGATTTTTGTCATACTGCTATTTTTGAGAACCACTCCGAAAATTATATAAATACTGTACTTAATGAAATTTTAGAAATCGCAAAAAATATGTTTTTCTCGTAAGCACTTTATTATTTTGTTATTCGCTTGTGCTTACCGTCTGTGGAGGGAATACGCCGCCTTGACAAATTGTAAAGGGCGGCTATTTATCTCCCGTTAGGCATAAACCGCCGTCCCCTACGGGGCAAACCCTTGACAATTTGCCTGCGGCGGCATTTTTTGCTGGTTAAGACGGTAAGCACCAAAGCGAACAACAAATTTTTAAGCCGCAGTCCGACCAAGACCGCGCAAAGGAGCAAAACACAATGAAAAACGCAGTTATCTATGCACGTTTCAGTTCACACGCACAAAACGAGCAAAGCATTGAGGGGCAACTCAAAGAATGTTACGCTTTCGCAGAGCGTAGCGGCTTGCGCATTGTTCACGAGTACATAGACCGCGCCTTGACGGGAACGACGGACAAACGCCCCGAATTTTTACAAATGATTGAGGACAGCAAGCGCAAAGGCTTTCAGTTTGTCGTTGTCTATCAATTAGACCGTTTCGCCCGTAATAGATACGACAGCGCGACCTACAAAGCCAAGTTAAAGAAAAACGGCGTTCGCGTACTCTCGTCAAAAGAGAATATCACGGACGACGCAAGCGGCATTTTGATTGAGGGCGTACTTGAAAGTATGGCGGAATATTACAGCGCGGAATTGTCGCAAAAGATAAAGCGCGGTATCGCAATATCAGCCTCGAAATGTAAGTTTTTCGGCGGCAAAGTGCCACTCGGCTATAAGATTGACGAAAAGAAAGATTATGTCATAAATGAAGAAACCGCGCCCATCGTTAGACGAATGTTTGAAATGTTAGCGGGCGGCTACAATTACGCGCAAATCGCCCGTTATATGAACGAGCGAGGAATACCCACCGCAACGGGCGGCAAGTGGGGCAAAAACAGTTTTAACAGCATATTTTCAAATCGTCGGTATTTGGGCAAGTACATTTTTCACGGCGAGGAAATCGACGGCGGAATACCGCAACTGATTGACGACGGGCTTTTTGCAGACGTACAAAAGGTGTTAGAGAAATACGCCGCCGCGCCCTCTCGCGGCAAAGCGAAAGTCGAATATCTTTTGTCGGACAAACTCATTTGCGGCAAGTGCGGCAATAAAATGACGGGCATATCGTCCACGAGCAAAAGCAAAAAGATACATCACTACTACAAGTGCGTAGGCGTTACGAAAAGCGTTTGCGACAAGCGGACTATACGCAAGCAGTTTATTGAGGACGAAATTGTTTACGCCATTGTCGGCAACGGCACGGAGCAAAACCCGCACGGCGTTTTGACGGACGAATTTATAGACACAATCGCCGCCGAAACATATATGCTTATACAAGCGGAGCGCAACGACAGCGAAATAAAACGGCTTGAAAGTTTAGTCGCGGACAACCAAAAGGCGATAAACAACCTTATGCAAGCCCTTATGCTGGGCAAAATTGCCGACACGATTTTGGCGCAAATCGAACGGCTGGAAAGCGAGAACAAGGAACTGAACGACACCATAGAGAGCGAAAAGGCGTTGCAGATAAATTACACCTATGCGGACATTCGCAAATGGCTGTTACATTTCAGAACGCTGGACTATTCCAAGACGAAAAACCGCAAAGACCTAATCGACACGTTTATTTATCGGGTATTGCTTTACGACGATAAAATGAAAGTCATTTTCAACTTAAAAGGCGAACAGCAAAACGAACTGCTTTTGAACTTGATTTTCCCCGATTACCCCGACGGCAACGACGGCGAGAACAAAAACAGCGCAAAAGAAAAAGAAACCGACAATTCGGTTTCTAATTCAGCGGGGTGTGCGTATACCCCCGTAATGGTGGACGAGTCGGGACTTGCACCCGAGTCTTACGGATTAAGGCAGAGCTTTCTACATACTTATTCCGCCTTTTTACTTACTTTGCGCGCGCCGACGGACGGGCTTACGCAAAGGCATGCCGCTTAAATTTCTTTAAAGCGCGCGGCAGAACGCTTTAAAGATTTACCGTTTGATTGACGCCTGAATACCGCCAACGGCGAACGGTATACGACGGACGGCTAAGTTAAGCCGCGCAAGCCAAGCTTGCCGCTCCTGCGGAGGGGAAAGCTACGACTTTAGAATTCTTAGATTCTGCGTTTAAATTTAATTTTCCGTTTTTACAAAGCCGGACCTTTGGTATGCTTTTCTCATTCTCCGTCCGCAATCGAATCTGAAACTCGCCCGTATGAAGAATTATTAAATTGCGGAAAAACTCCGCATAATTAATTATATACGATTAACGCCAAAAAAATCAAGCGTTGAAATTTGTTTTTTATTGACATTTATACTCAAATGTTTTAAAGTTATTGCGTAGCATGATTTACACGGTAACGTTTAATCCCTCTTTGGATTATTACGTACAAGTCAATAACGTCAAAAGCGGAGTCGTAAACCGCACCACTTCCGAAAGGCTTGCCGTCGGCGGTAAGGGAATTAACGTCTCCCTCGCGCTGAAAGAGCTGGGCAACGAAACGCTTGCGCTGGGCTTCGTGGCGGGTTTCACGGGGGAAGCCATCCGCGGTAAAGTGGCCAAACTGGGTTTAGACCACTACTTTATAGAAGTCGGCGGACAGAGCAGAATAAACGTAAAAATCAAAAGCAATAACGAAACGGACATAAACGGCACGGGCGCCACCGTCGGCAGGACGGATATAAACAAGCTTGTGCGCAAGCTGAAAGAGCTGTTGAAGCCCGACGACTGGGTTATAATTTGCGGCAGCGTGCCTTCGGGTCTTGACGAAACCACCTACGCCGCCCTGATAAAAAAACTTAAAAGCATAGACGGCATAAATTACGTCGTGGACGCGTGCGGCAAGCTTCTTACCGAAACGCTTAAATTCAAGCCGTTTCTCATAAAGCCCAATATTTACGAGATGTGCGAAATATTCAATCTTACGACCATACCGGACATAGAGGGGATTTTCGCCTGTGCGCGCAAGCTGCAAAATTTGGGTGCGAGAAACGTAATTGTTTCCATGGGCAGCGCGGGCGCTGTCATGGTTACCGAAACGGACCAGTCAATGTACGTACGCGCGGCACGCGGACAGCTTGTCAACTCGGTCGGGGCGGGCGATTCGATGATAGCGGGTTTTATACACGAGTATTTACAATCCGGCAACTATTTTACGGCGCTTAATTTTGCTACGGCGGCGGGAAGCGCGTGCGCGTTTACCGAAAATATGGCTACCAGAGAACAGATCGAATACGTCGAATCCTTAATGCTTTGAGGGCTGGCATGCTTGAAATTTACCGTACCGAAAACGAAAATTTATACGGAAAACTCCGCGCCGTCCTATCGTGCCGCGGCTTTGGCGAAGCACGGATTATGCACAACGCAAACGGTAAACCGTATTTAGAGGGAAACCCCCTCTTTTTTTCTCTTTCGCACAGCGGAAGCACTGCGCTTATTGCAGTCTGCGACAGCCACGTCGGGATAGATTTCGAGCTTAAAAGAGATAAAAAGTTTACCTCCGTCCTCTCCCGTTTCCCCGACGCGGAGAAAAAGGAAATTTTTACCTGCGCGGATTTTTTGAAACACTGGGTCGTGCGCGAAGCTTATATAAAAATGCTCGGCTCAACCCTTGCGGAGAAACTGAAAGACCTTTCCTACGTAAAAGGCACGCTTTACGACGGCGGAAACGCGGTAAAATGCGGCTTTTCAAGCGGCGAAACGCCCGATTTGCTGTATTGCGTTTGCACCGAAGCAAAAACAGTAGCCGCCGAAATTAAATACTTCGTTTAAAAGCCGAAGCCGCGCGCTTCGGCTTTTTGCCGTCATTTATTTGATTTATAAACGGATATCTGATATAATAAACGTATGATTTGTTACATTATCGCAATGGCGAAGGAAGCCGAACCCGTCATAAAATGTATGAAAGCGGTTACGGACAAAACAGAATGCGGCAAGCGCGTTGTTACGGGCAAGCTTTTTTCAAAGGAAGCTGCGGTAGTAGTCTGCGGCGTTGGTAAGGTAAACGCTGCGGCAGGCACGCAGTACGCCATAGACAAACTCGGCGCGGACGTGATTGTAAACATAGGCGTGGCGGGCGGACTGAACGGTTCCGTCCGCATAGCGGAAATTTACGGAATAGACGCCGCGGTCCAATACGACTTCGACCTGACGCAGCTGAACGGCACGCCGCTTGGCACTTTGGACGAGTGTAAAACGAATTACCTCCCCCTTTCCGTCGCGGCGGGCTTTTCACTGAAAAAGCTTGCGACGGGCGACAGGTTCAACGACAGCAGGGAAGATTACGAAACTATTACCCGCGTCCTCGGCGCCGACGTGCGCGACATGGAGGGCGGAGCAATCGCACAGGTGTGCATGCATGCGGGCGTTAAATGTTTCGCTTTTAAAATAATTTCCGATTTGGCGGGAAGCGGAAGCACGACCGAACAGTATCTGAATAATCTTACGCTCTGCTTCGGCACGCTTGAAAAAAATCTTGAAAAAATTACGGAGGCGGTCTATGGAAAAAATACCCTCGTTCTCTAAAAATCACGATACCCTCGGCGTGGGGTTACACGTATGCGGCGAGGCGCACGGCGTAACCACCTTCGATTTGCGCTTTAAAAAACCGAACGCGGGCGACTTTATTTCGCCTAAGGCGTTGCACACCGTAGAACATATCATGGCAACCGTACTGCGCAATTCCGATAAAAAGGACTGCATAATATATTTCGGTCCCATGGGTTGCCGCACGGGATTTTATCTTTTGACCGTAAATCTTAATTATAACGAAGTTTTGCGGCTTTTAAAGGACGGCTTTAAAGCGGCGCTTGACTTTAACGAAGTGCCCGGAAACAAGCGCGAAGAATGCGGCAACTACTCAGAGCACGATTTACCCGAAGCATTATGCGAATGTAAAAAATATTTGGAGATTTTAAACAAGCTATGAAACCTTTGGGCGGCGGCTGGGACGAATTGCTCGATCCCCTTTTCAAAGACGAAAAATACCTGAAAATACGCGAATTTTTAAAGCAGGAGTATTCCGAACGCGTAATTTATCCCGATATGTACGATTTGTACAACTGTTTCCGCTACACTCCGCTTAACGGACTTAAAGCGGTAATCTTGGGGCAGGACCCCTATCACGAGCCGAATCAGGCGCACGGGCTTTGCTTTTCCGTTAAAAAAGGCGTGACTATCCCCCTCTCGCTTGTAAACATTTACAAGGAAATATCAGACGATTTGGGCATTAAGGAGCCCGATTGCGGTGATTTGACGAAGTGGGCAAAGGAAGGCGTTCTGCTTTTGAATACCACTCTGACCGTGCGCGAGCATCAGGCAAACTCTCATTCCAAGTGCGGCTGGGCATGGTTTACGGACAGCGTTATCAAGCTTATTTCAGAAAACACCGAAAACACCGTGTTTATACTTTGGGGCGGAAACGCGAGGAGCAAGGTTCCGCTTATCGACGGTGCAAAGCACTTCATACTGCAATGCGCGCACCCATCGCCCCTTTCCGCATACAACGGATTTTTCGGATGCAGGCACTTTTCAAAGGCGAACGCGTATCTGATTTCCCACGGAAAACAACCGATAGACTGGGATTTGAATTAAAGGAGAACTATGAAATATATTGTCGTTTTGGGCGACGGAATGTCCGACAGAAAAAACAGCGCGCTTGGCGGAAGAACCTGTCTCGAAGCCGCGCATACACACGTTTTGGACGAAATTGCGCCCCTTTCGGAAGTAGGTCTTTGCAAAACCGTGCCGGAAGGCTTTAAGCCCGGGTCTGACGTGGCGAATATGTCGGTACTGGGCTTCGACCCGAAAAAATATTATACGGGCAGGTCGCCCCTGGAAGCCGTCGCAATGGGCATAAAGCTTAAAGACGACGACGTAACTTTAAGGTGCAACTTCGTCACCCTGTCACAGGACGGACCTTACGAAAGTAAGACCATGTTGGATTATTCCGCAGGCGATATACCCACGGAAGACGCCGAAATTTTAATAAGCTTTTTACAGGAAAAGCTCGGTGAAAAAAATCTTAAATTTTATGCGGGTAATTCCTACCGTCACTGTCTTGTGGTATCGGGCGGCGTTACGGGGCACAACCTTACCCCCCCGCACGATATTTCCGACAAAAGCGTTTACGGCCGACTGCCGAAGGGCGAAAACGGAGAGTTTTACGCGGATTTAATGAAGCGCAGCTTTACGCTTTTAAACGACCACCCCGTAAACTTAAAACGCGTTAAAGAGGGAAAAAAACCCGCGAACAGCATTTGGCTTTGGGGCGAAGGCACAAAGCCCGCGCTTGAAGATTTTTCAAAAATGCGCGGGCTTAAAGGCGGAATCATAACCGCCGTCGACCTTGTAAAGGGCATAGGCATGCTTGCCGGCATGCGCATTTTAGACGTCGACGGAATTACGGGCAATTACGATACAGACTTTAAAGGCAAAGCCGAAGCTGCCGCAGACGCGCTTTTAAATGACGGTCTGGATTACGTGTATATCCATATAGATGCCCCCGACGAATGCGGTCACCGCGGCGACTGCGCGCATAAGGTTTACTCTATAGAACAGATAGACGGTAAGGTTTTGAAAACTCTTTTTAAAAGGTTTGATAAGGCGGGCGAGGATTTTGCCCTTCTCGTCTGTCCCGATCACTCTACACCCTGCGACATCAAGACGCATCTTTCCGACCCCATACCCTATCTTTTGTACACAAACAAAAAAAGTCTTTCAAACGGCGCGAAACGTTATACCGAGGACGAAGCCGCCGCAACAGGCAGTTACCTTAGCGACGGATACCGCCTGATAGAAAAACTCATTTCTTTAAAATAAAATTTACCGCAGCGGACGAATTTTCGTCCGCCGCGGTTTTTTATTGCGGTTAAGACTTTACAGAGCGCAACAGCGTTAAAAGTGCGTTTTTTTGCTCGACGTTCAAGGCGCACACCCTGCGTTTTAATTCCGCGTCTATGCCGTTAAAGGCTTCCGCGTCTTCGGCAAAAAATTCCGCAAGCGTTATGCCGAACGCGCCGCAAATCGCGCGTAGGGTGGAAATTTTAGGCTCCGCCTTGCGCATATACAAATTATTGAGCGTGGACTGCGTAAGCATAGCCTCCATTGCCAAATTGTTTACAGACCAGCCGCGTTCCCGACGGAGCGCGTCTATTTTTTCAAGAATTAACATATTCCCTTCTTTTGCGGTTTCAAACCGTATTATATATACGTTAAAGCCGTAAATGTTTCTACGTTTATTTTATAACGTAATTGAGTTAATTTATTAACCTAATTAAATTGACATATTAATTCAAATGGGTTATAATTGCGTAAAGCAGTGAAACGGAAAGACGAAAGAAAGCGCAAAACGGATTTTCTGAAATATCCGCTGTACGCCATAATACAAATAATTTTCATACTTTTTTTCGCGGCGGCAATGCTTGCGTATGCCGCCGCCGCATGTGTAAACGGATTATATCGCAAAAAGAAGCGTTACAAAAAGAAAAAGTAATGCCCGACCGGTTTTAACCGCGGCGGATATATCTCTCTCAATTTCGCCGTTGCGGATAAAACATACGGAGCGCAAATATGCGCTCCGTATTTTTAATTTGCCTTCAAGCAATTTTTTTGCTTTTTGTACATACTGTTAGCCTCGTCTATCATAGTTTTATTTGCGGGCTGAGGCTCGTAATATCCGCGCGACTGCATCTGGGTAAACAGGCAGAACTGGTTTTCCGCAACGCCCAAAAGATTTGTGGAAAAATTTTTCCGCGCCGCCTTTGTGCTGCCCTCGAAAAGCGCGGTAGTATAAATTTCCATAAGCTGCTTTTCGGAATCCAGCATATCCTGCAAAGTGTCCTTCTCGTTAAGAGTGCAATCCATTTTCGTAAGCTTCATTATAAATCAACCTCCCAATAAGCTTAAAAGCGCGCAATAGCGCTGTTCGTGTTCGTCGGCAATTTTGGTAAATACCGCGGCGAGATCTACGTCGGTAAGCGTTTTGGAATACGCCCTGGCCTTTTTGCATAACAGTCCCTCCGTTTTGAGCGCGTCGGATACGAGAGTTAATTCTTTTTCGGTAATTTCTGACATGGTTTAATATACCTCCGCGCATAATATTGACATAAATTACTGTTTTTAAACGTAAATACGCCGCTATTCAAATATTTGACATAATTCGCCCGTTGTGATAAACTTCTGTTATACTTATGAAAAATTCAAGAATTACCGTCGCCCTTACGGGCGTAACCGGCGCAATGGGCGGCGAGGCGCTTAAAAGCCTGACCGAATTGCCCGACGTTGATATCAGATGCATAATTTACGAAGCGGAAAAGAAAATACCGACTTTCGTTAAAAAAACAATGAAGAAACATCGCGAACGCATATATGCGTTCGCGGGCGATATCGCCCGTTACGAGGACTGCGAAAAGCTTTTGGACGGGGCGGACTATCTTATCCACTGCGCTTCTATAATTCCCCCCAAATCCGACCACAACCCGCAAAGAACGTATTTAAGCAACTTTGTAGGGACTAAAAACCTTGTTGACGCGGTAATTGCCGGCGGAAACGAAATCGCCTTTGTGCATATCGCGACGGTGGCGCTTTATGGTAACCGAACGTATCCGCACGTATGGGGACGGGTCGGCGACCCGATAATTTCAAGCGACTACGACTACTACTCGCTGTACAAGCTGAAAGCCGAACGCTACGTTTTGGAAAGCGGTCTTAAAAAATTCGTTTCTTTAAGACAGACGGCTGTTCTGCACAAATACATGTTTGCCAACAACCTGAAAGACGGTTTGATGTTCCACACTGCCTGGAACTGCCCTTTGGAGTGGGTTACGGACGTGGACAGCGGTATTTTGTGCAAAAATCTCGTTAAAAATGACGCCGACGGCGCGCTTGACGGCTTCTGGAACGCAATTTACAACATAGCCGGCGGCAAGGAATGCAGAGTTACGGGCTTTGAAACGCTGAACGGCTGTTTTAAATATCTTGTCGGCACGGGCGCAAAAAAATTCTTCAAGCCCAACTGGAACGTTGCGAGAAATTTCCACGGCGTGTGGTATTACGACGGCGACGAATTGGATAACTTTTTACATTACCAAAACGAAACATTCGACAGCTTCTGGACGAGAGTACACAAAAAGCACCGCATATTCAAACTCGGTAAATACGTACCCTCCCCCTTGATTTCAAAGCTTGCGATAAAAAGACTGTTTAAAAATACGAACGCCCCCGCCTACTGGCTTAAACACGGCATAGAGGGCAGAGTTAAAGCGTTTTTCGGAAGCAGGGAACAGTTCGAGGCGATAGGCAGCGACTGGACGAAGTACAATCTTTTAAACGAGGGGAAGCTTCCCGACGGCAGCGGGATTGACTACGAGGCTTTAAAAAACAAGGAAAACGCAAAGCCCTATCTTTTGGACCACGGCTACGACGAGAGTAAGCCGCTTGAAAGCTTGACTTTTGCGGATTTGGACAAAGCCGCGGCTTTCAGGGGCGGCAAATGCCTTGAAAGCGGCTATAAAGCCGGCGGCGTCCATATAAAAATAAGATGGCAGTGCCGCGACGGACACGAATTTTCCTCCTCTCCATACACAATATTGAAGGGCGGCTATTGGTGTCCGCACTGTTGCGAACCCAAACCTTGGCGTTACGGCGCGCTTGCAAAGGATATTCCTTTCTATGCGCAGGTATATTACGACACTCACACCAAGGAAGAAGAAAACGACGTTTATCCCCTTGACGAACACGAGGACGATTTTATTATTGAAAAATGAAAGTAATACTTTACGTTTTTTCCGGCACGGGCAACACCTTGAAGGTTGCCGCGCTTTATAAAAAATTTTTTAACGCGGACGTAGATATTTACCGCATTTCGGAAAAGAGCGGAAACGCTCCCTCGCCCGACGGGTACGACCTTGTTGGCATAGGGTATCCCATTCACGCATTTGTTGCGCCGGAACCCGTTATTAAGTTTGTAAAAAACCTTAAAAGCGTTGCGTACAGGCGGGCGTTCATATTCAAAACATCCGGCGAGGGGTTGCATTTAAACGACTCGTCAAGCTATAAAATACTGAAAATTTTGCGTAAAAAGGGCTATGACGTGACTATGGAAAAACACATTGTCATGCCCTACAACATGATATACCGCCACTCTGACGCTATGGCTAAACAGATGTGGATTTACGCGAAAGCGCTTGTAAAGCTGAGTGTTGACAACCTTTCCGCCTGCAAACGCGAAAAGATAAAGCTGCGCCGCATAAGGAATTTCTTTATCCCGCCCATTGGCTGGATCGAACAGAAATTCACGCATGCGCACGGTCCCATGTTCAAAATCGACGCGAAAAAATGCGTCAATTGCGGAAAATGCGCGGCGGTCTGTCCCGAAAACAACATTACCATAAAGGACGGTAAGTACAAATTCGGAACAAAATGCGTGCTGTGCATGGGCTGTTCGTTCGGCTGTCCCGAGGACGCCGTTCACGTCGGATTATTCAAATTTTGGAAGGTCAACGGCAGTTACAGACTGGACGAGCTTGCCGCCGACGAAAGCGTTTACTTCCCCCTTGTGCCCGACTGCGCAAAGGGCATTTACAGGCTTTACAAAAAATATTACCGCGAGGCAGATGAAATGCTTGAAAACGCGGGTATAGACGTGCAAAGTTATATATAATATAAAGTATGGCAATTAAAAACTTTTTCCTGAATATTGCGCGCGGCGCGGGTATCGGCGTTGCGATGATTATTCCGGGGGTGAGCGGCGGCACCGTCGCCGTGCTTTTGAATATTTACGATAAAATTATAGACGCGATAAATTCCCTTAGAAAGGAATTTAAAAAAAGCGTCTTATTTTTACTGCCTATACTGCTTGGTGCCGCGCTTGCGGTATGCGCCGCCTACTTCCCCTTGAAATATGCGCTTAAATACGCCCCCCTACCCACGGTTTTGCTGTTTGCGGGACTTATGACCGGCTCTCTGCCCAAGACGCTTAAAGACGGAATTAAAAAGGGATTTAAAAAAATTAATATCGCTTCGGTGCTTATTCCTTTGGCGGTAGTAATAGGAATTTGCTTTATACCCGGGCTGGGCGACGCGGATTTATCCGCCGACATGCCTGTTTACGGTTACTTTTTACTGGTGCTTATAGGCATGCTGGGCTCCTGCGCGTTGGTAATACCGGGCGTAAGCGGCTCTATGCTGCTATTGATATTCGGATATTACAATGCTATTTTAAACACCGTGTCCGCCTTAAAGGACAGCTTCGGACACTCGCTTTTGGTGCTTGCGCTGTTCGCCGCAGGCATAATAGTCGGCTTTTTCACCATAGCGAAAATTATGAAGTTGTTTTTAAGCAAATTTCCGCGCGGTACGACCTGGGCGATTATCGGTTTCGTAATAGGCTCTATCCCTGCGATACTTATAACCTTTCCCGAAAACTTCAAGGCGGAAATTGCCGCGTCGCCGCTTGACTCGGTGCAGATTGCCGTCGGCGCGATATTGTTTATTGCGGGAATTATTGCCGCCTACGCCTTTACCGCTTACGTTGAAGGGAAAAGAAAACCTTCTATTTCATGATAAAAAGCCTTCTCCATTGGGAGAAGGCTTTTTAGATTCTTCACTGTGTTCAGAATGACAAAATAAATTTTACACTGTCATGCTGAGCGTTAGCGAAGTATCTAAAACAAATAAATTCAATCATGTAAAATACTATATTGTTCTTTTTGCGCCGCACAATCGACGAAAAACAGAAAATAGAAAAAAGCGGACTTTACGTCCGCTTTTTTATTTGTTAAATTAACTCCGCCTCGTCCGTAGGTTGAACAGCGCCGTTGTAGGTCTGATTGATTACGGGAGACATGTTTTTATATTCCTTAACGCCCGTGCCTGCGGGAATAAGTTTACCGATAATGACGTTTTCTTTAAGTCCGATAAGCGGGTCGACTTTGTTTTTGATAGCCGCGTCGGTAAGCACCCTTGCGGTCTCCTGGAAGGAAGCCGCGGACAGGAAGCTGTCCGTAGAAAGCGCAGCTTTGGTTATTCCCAAAAGAACGCGCTTTTGCAGTGCGGGCGTGCCGCCGTTTTCTATCGCAACGCGGTTTTCATCCTCTACGGTGAACATGTCAACCGTCTCTCCGGGAAGCAAACCGGTGGAGCCGGCACTCTCTATTCTTACCTTCCTGAGCATCTGACGGACGATAATTTCAACGTGTTTATCGTTGATGTCAACGCCCTGAGAACGGTAAACCGACTGAACCTGTTCGAGGATATAGTCCTGAACGGCGCGGGGACCGGAAATTCTTAAAATATCCTGGGGATAAACCGAACCGATGTTAAGCACCGTACCGGGCTGAACAACGTCGCCCGTCTTTACATGCAGTTCCGCATTGAAAGGAAGCGTATATTCTTTCTTCTGCTCGTTTGTTACGGGGTCGCGGATAATTACGTGCTTCAAATTGTCCTTGTCGTCCACTGTAACTACGCCGGACACCTCACAAAGCGTTGCACAGCCTTTGGGTTTACGCGCTTCGAAAAGCTCCTCTACACGGGGAAGACCCTGCGTAATGTCGCCCGTCGCCGCTATACCGCCGGTATGGAAGGTACGCATGGTAAGCTGTGTACCGGGTTCGCCTATGGACTGAGCCGCAATAACGCCGACAGCCTCGCCGGGCTGAACGGGCTTATTGGTAGCCATGTTTTTACCGTAGCACTTTGCGCAGACGCCGTAACGGGAGTTGCAACTGAATACCGAGCGTATGGAAACTTCCTTTATGCCCGCGGCAATAATTTTCTTTGCGAGCGAGTCGGTCACGAATCCGTTCTGCTCGACGATGATTTCGCCTGTTTTGGGGTCTTTGACCTCTTCCGCAACGAATCTGCCCTGTATCCTGTCCTCAAGCCCTTCTATAACTTCGCCGTTGGGACCGATAATATCCTTTACAACCATGCCGCGCGGCTTTTTGCTGCCTGCCATACAGTCGTCTTCTCTTACTATAACGTCCTGGGAAACGTCGACAAGTCTACGGGTAAGATAACCCGAGTCCGCCGTCTTTAACGCCGTATCCGCAAGACCTTTACGTCCGCCGTGCGAGGAAATGAAGTATTCCAAAACGGAAAGCCCCTGTCTGAAACAGGATTTAACGGGAACTTCTATCTTTTTACCCTGCGGGTTGACCATCAGTCCGCGCATACCCGAAAGCTGTTTCATCTGGTCGATAGAGCCGCGGGCGCCCGAGTTTGCCATCATCCATATGGGATTGAACTTGTCAAGCGAGCCTTTAAGCGCGTCGGTAACTTCGTCGGTAGCCGCGTCCCACGCGTCTATAACCGCGTTGTAACGCTCCTCCTCCCTCAAAAGTCCGCGCTGATATTTCTTTTCTATCTGTATAACTTTCTTTTCCGTTTCTTCGACGATTTCCTTCTTTGCGTCGGGAATGTGCATGTCGAATACGGAAGTCGTGATAGCGCCTATCGTGGAATATTTATAGCCGAGCGTCTTTATTCTGTCGAGAACGTCCGCCGCCCTGGGCGCGCCGCCCGTCTTGAAGCAACGCTCTACTATTTTGCCGAGCTGCTTTTTGCCCACCGCGACAGCGCCGCCGAGGAACTCGTAAGAAATTTCGTATTTAACATAATCTTCGTCTTTCTTTCTTTCGACAAAGCCCAAATCCTGCGGCATTTCGTTATTGAAAATAATTCTGCCGACAGTCGTCTTTACCCTGCCCTGCACCGTTTTGCCGTTTACGTTAACCGTACGGCGGACGTAAATTTCGTCCTGCATATGCACAAGCTTGGTCTGGTATGCCATCAAAGCTTCGTCTTCGGAAATATAAGCGTTGGCAACGTATTTTTCCGCACCTTCGTCGCCCTTCCCGCACTCGTAATATCTGTCGCCGCTCCAACGGTAGTATTTGCCGTCCTCACGACGGATAATGGTAAGGTAATAAGCGCCCATAACCATATCCTGCGAAGGCTGCATAACGGGTTTACCGTCGGAAAGCTTTAAAATATTGTTGGAAGAAAGCATTAAAAATCTCGCTTCCGCCTGTGCTTCGACCGAAAGAGGAACGTGAACCGCCATCTGGTCGCCGTCGAAGTCCGCGTTGAACGCCGTACATACAAGCGGGTGAATTTTAATAGCTCTGCCCTCTATTAATACGGGCTCGAATGCCTGAATGGAAAGTCTGTGAAGCGTGGGCGCACGGTTCAAAAGAACGGGATGCTCTTTTATGACCTGTTCCAACACGTCCCAAACCAACGGTTTTGCGCGCTCTACGGTACGCTTGGCGCTCTTTATATTGTGGCACTGTCCGCTTTCCACAAGCTTTTTCATTACGAAAGGCTTGAAAAGCTCTATAGCCATTTCCTTGGGTAAGCCGCACTGATACAATTTAAGTTCGGGTCCGACGACTATAACCGAACGTCCCGAATAGTCTACACGCTTTCCGAGAAGGTTCTGACGGAAACGTCCCTGCTTGCCGCGGAGCATACCCGAAAGAGATTTAAGCTCTCTGTTGGAGGGACCGGACAAAGCCTTGCCGCGTCTGCCGTTGTCTATAAGCGCGTCTACGGCTTCCTGCAACATGCGCTTTTCGTTTTTGACTATCATGTCGGGCGCGCCGAGCTCGATCATTCTTTTAAGACGGTTGTTACGGTTAATGACGCGCCTGTATAAATCGTTAAGATCCGACGAGGCGAATCTGCCGCCGTCAAGCTGAACCATAGGTCTGAGTTCGGGCGGAAGTACGGGAAGAACGGTCAGAACCATCCATTCGGGGCGGTTGCCGCTTTTACGGAAGGATTCGAGAATTTCTATCCTCTTTACCGCCTTTACGCGCTTCTGCGTCGCGCTGGACGTGTCGATTATTTTCTTTGTTTCCTCGCACTCTTTGTCGAGGTCTACAGCCATCAAAAGCTCGCGGATGGCTTCGGCGCCCATGCCGACTTTAAGACCGGTAACCGAGCTTTCGCCGTATTTTTCCTCTATCTCGCGCAGTTCTTTATCGTTTATAACCTGCTTGTATTCGAGCGTGGGAACCGTGCCGGGGTCGATTACGACGTATGCGGCAAAGTAAATTACCTGCTCCAACGCCTTGGGCGACATGTCGAGTATAAGACCTATTCTGGACGGAACGCCGCGGAAATACCAAATATGAGATACGGGAGCGGCAAGCTCTATGTGACCCATTCTTTCGCGTCTTACCTTTGCGCGGGTAACTTCTACGCCGCACTTTTCGCACGTGATGCCCTTATAACGGATACGTTTATACTTTCCGCAGTGGCATTCCCAGTCCTTCATGGGTCCGAAAATGCGCTCGCAGAAAAGTCCGTCCTTTTCGGGCTTTTGCGTTCTGTAATTTATGGTTTCGGGTTTGGTTACCTCGCCCTTGGAAAGTTCCCTTATTTTTTCGGGGGAAGCTACGCTGATTTTTATAGAACTGAAATCGTTTAATTCAAACATATTTTAACCTCCCGTTAGTCCTTATCCTCGCCGTCGTCGTCGCCGAAAACGTCAAGCCCCTCGTCCTCGCTGTCGAAAAGCGTGAACTTATCGCCGAGGTCGTCGTCATCGTCGTCATCGTCGCCGCCGAACAGTTCTTTACCGTTGAACTCCTCATCCTCGTCGCTGTCGAATATGGAAATAGGTTCAAGTTCGATATTCTCGTCCTCGTGCGAAACAAGTTCGAGTTCTTCCTCGGGAATCTTTGCTTCCTGTTCCTGCAATTCGCGGTTGCGCGCGCTGGGTATGCTTTCATCGTCGTCGTCCAGCTCGCGTATAATAAGTTCTTCGCCTGATTCGGTCAAAACTTTTACGTCCAATGCGAGGGATTGAAGCTCCTTTAAAAGCACTTTGAATGCTTCGGGAATACCCGGCTCCGATATGTTGTTGCCCTTAACTATGCTTTCATACGTCTTTACACGTCCGACGATGTCGTCAGATTTGACTGTAAGTATTTCCTGCAAGATGTGCGCCGCGCCGTATGCTTCGAGCGCCCAAACCTCCATTTCGCCGAAACGCTGTCCGCCGAACTGGGCTTTACCGCCGAGAGGCTGCTGTGTGACAAGACTGTAAGGTCCTATCGAACGCGCATGGATTTTATCGTCGACAAGGTGGTTAAGCTTAATCATGTACTGAACGCCTACCGTTACCCTGTTTTCGAAAGGTTCGCCCGTTCTGCCGTCGTAAACCTGAATTTTACCGTCGACCTTGCCTTCGGGGTTGAGAATGTAATTTTCTTTGAATAACTGTTTTATATCCTGCTCTGTCGCGCCGTCGAATACGGGGGTAGCAATCTTCCAGCCGAGCTGTTTGCAGACAAGACCGAGATGCACTTCGAGCACCTGACCGATATTCATACGCGAAGGAACGCCGAGGGGGTTCAAAACTATCTGCAAAGGCGTGCCGTCCGCAAGGAAAGGCATGTCCGCCTGAGGAAGCACGCGGGAAATAACGCCCTTGTTGCCGTGGCGTCCCGCCATTTTGTCGCCTATCTGTATCTTACGTTTCTGGGCAATGTAAACGCGTACAAGCTTGTTTACGCCGGGCGATAGCTCGTCCTTGTTTTCCCTTGTGAATATTTTAACGTCGACGATTATGCCGCCTTCGCCGTGGGGTACCTTCAAGGAAGTATCCCTGACCTCTCTCGCCTTTTCGCCGAAAATTGCGCGGAGAAGTCTTTCTTCGGGCGTAAGCTCGGTTTCGCCCTTGGGCGTTACCTTACCGACAAGTATGTCGCCGGGCTGAACTTCCGCGCCTATTCTTATGATACCGTCGGAGTCGAGGTCTTTTAAAGCGTCCTCGGAAACATTGGGTATGTCGCGCGTGATTTCCTCCTCGCCGAGCTTGGTATCCCTCGCTTCGGTTTCGTACTCCTCGATATGGATAGAGGTGAACACGTCGTCCTGAACAAGCTTTTCTGAAATGAGAATTGCGTCCTCGTAGTTGTAGCCTTCCCACTCCATATAGCCTATAAGAATATTTTTACCGAGAGCAAGCTCGCCGTTGTTTGTAGCGGGGCCGTCGGCGATAACCTCGCCCGCCTCGACTTTGTCTCCCGTTCCCACAATGGGGCGCTGGTTAAGGCAGGTGCCCTGGTTGGAACGTTCGAACTTTTTAAGCTTATATTCGGTTATTAAGCCGTTCTTTTCCTGAATTTTAATAAGGTCGGAAGATACGCCGACGACAACGCCGTCGTTTTTGGCGCGTACCATTACGCCCGAATCGCGCGCGATGGCATGCTCTATACCCGTTGCGACTATAGCGGATTCCGTCTTCATAAGGGGAACCGCCTGTCGTTGCATGTTCGAGCCCATGAGCGCACGGTTGGTATCGTCGTTTTCAAGGAAGGGTATAAGCGCCGTCGCAACCGAAACAAGCTGCTTGGGACTTACGTCCATATAGTCTATTCTGTCCGCAGAGTACTGGGTAATAAGCTCGCGGTGGCGGCAACCGATACGCGCGTTTACAAAGTGGCTGTCCTTATCGAGCGGCTCGTTCGCCTGCGCGACAACGTACCTGTCCTCCTCGTCCGCGGTAAGATAGTTGACTTCGTCCGTAACCACGGGACAGCCGTCCGCATCCTTTATGACCTTGCGGTACGGGGTCATGATAAAGCCGTAATCGTTTACCTTAGAGAAAGTCGCCAGCGAGGAAATAAGACCTATGTTCTGACCTTCGGGGGTTTCTATGGGGCAAAGCCTGCCGTAGTGCGAATAGTGAACGTCGCGCACCTCGAACGTGGCTCTGTCGCGGTTAAGTCCGCCGGGGCCGAGCGCGGAAAGCTTACGCTTGTGGGTAAGCTCCGCCGCGGGGTTGGTCTGGTCCATGAACTGCGAAAGCTGGGAAGAACCGAAGAACTCCCTTATTACTGCGGATACGGGCCGCACGTTTACAAGACCGGAAGGCGTTACTTCCATCGCGTCCTGCGTAGCCATACGCTCCTTTATAAGCTTTTCAAGCCTTGCAATACCTATGCGGAGCTGGTTTTGAAGAAGCTCGCCCACGGAACGCACGCGGCGGTTGCCGAGGTGGTCTATGTTGTCTATCGTGCCTATGCCGTACTGCAAGTCGAGGTTGGTAGAAATGGAAGCGACGATATCGTCGACCGTAATGTGCTTATGGTTAAGCTTTTCAATAACGGGCTTTATTTCCTTCTTCTCGTCCGTGTCAAGCTTTTCCTTACCGGAATTTAAAATCTCGTTAAACTTTTTGCACGCCGTAACAAACTTTATACGCGTTTCGCGGCGCTTTTCCCTGTTCTTCTTTTCCTCGGGCTTTTCGTCGTCGGACTCGGGAATTTCAGCCGTATAATAGATTGCGTCTATCTCGTCGCAGAACTTTTGAGCGACTTCTTCCGGTTTTGCGTTTTCACATTCCGCGGCAAGACGCTGCATAAATTTGAAGTTGGGATAATAAATTGTAGGCAGAAGCCCGAAAATTTTCGGGTCCTTGTCGGATACGGCTTTGAAGTTAACCGTATTGTTTGCGATAATCTTGTGCTTGATTTCGCCCTCTTTGGGGTCGTTGACAAGGACGAAAACTTCGTTGACGCCGCAATCCTGCATCTCTATTGCCTGCTGTTCGGAAACCACGTCGCCCGCGTGCGCCATGACTTCGCCCGTTTCGGGGTTGAACACGTCCTCGGCAAGCGTACAGCCGGGAAGCCTGTACGCAAGATTAAGTTTTTTATTGAATTTATATCTGCCGACCTTTACGACGTCGTAACGGCGCGGGTCGAAAAACAGATTGTTGAGGTGTTGTTTAACGGAAGCTTCCGTGGGAACTTCGCCGGGACGCAGTCTTCTGTAAAGCTCTACAAGTCCGTCGGATTCCGACTTTGTGCTGTCCTTGGCGATTGTGTTGTCTATGACCTTATCGTTAGCGAACAAATCCAGAAGCGAACGGTCTGAACCGAAGCCGAGCGCGCGCAAAAGCACAGTCGCGGCTATCTTACGCTTTCTGTCCACGTGCACCCACAACGTCACGTTGCCCTGCGCGTCCACGTTTTGTTCCAATTCAAGCCAGGCGCCGCGGTTGGGAATTACGGTTGTGCCGTAAATTTCCTTACCCGTCTTATCGCGCGACGAAGCGTTGTAAACCCCGGGCGAGCGGACAAGCTGGGAAACGATTACACGCTCCGCGCCGTTTATTATAAACGAGCCGGAGTCCGTCATAAGCGGGAACTCGCCCATGAACACGGGCTGGTCTATAACTTCTTCCTTTATTTTGTTTACAAGCCTTACGGTGACGTGTAAAGGAAGCGCATACGTTGCGTCGCGGTTTCTGCACTCCTTTTCGTCGTACTTGGGCTTTTCGTCAAACCAGTGATTGAGAAAATACAGCTCGTAATGGTCGGAATAGTCGGTTATGGGCGAAAAATCTTCGAATACCTCGGCAATGCCCTCGTTAATAAAGGAATTGTAGCTGGACTTCTGGATTTCCACAAGGTCGGGAATGTCTATAACCTCGTTGATGTTACCGAACTTCCGTCTTTCGGTTTTGCCATACTTGTGAACCGGTAAATTCATTTAAGAAAAATACTCCTTTTTGGCGTGCGCCTTATTTTTATTTCACATAGGCGATTATCCGTATATATCTTTTCACCGGAAAAAATCAATGAAATTTTTTAAAATGCTTGTCCCGCCCTTTACAAATAATTTAATATAGTGTATAATCAAGTGGATTTCAGGCGCAAAAACTGCCGTAAAAAGGCGTTTTTTCGCATAAAAATACGTGATTTTTTGTATTCGGGCATACAATACGCATTTTAGTTCAGTGTATTATTATAAAGTAAGCAGTCAATATTGTCAAGCAATTTATTTCATTACCGTAAAAAATTTTTTTTACCTAATTGCTTGCGGTGCGACAAGCTTAGACCCCTCCCAAGAGGAAAGGCTTTCAAAGTCCTTCGCCGACGCTTGGAATAACTTACAATTAAGTAAATCAAAAAAATAAGGTAAAATCCGTATGAGAATAGATAAATTTTTAAAAATTTCAAGAATACTTAAAAGGCGCACGCTTGCGCAGGAGGCGTGCGATAGGGGCAAGGTAAGCATTAACGGCAGGGAAGTCAAACCCTCGCACCCCGTCAAGGCGGGCGACGTTGTAGAAATAAACTATGCCGACGGTAAGACGGTTAAATTCACCGTAAAGGAAATAAAGGAATTTGTGAAAAAGGACGAAGCTTCCTCTCTTTACGAAATTCTGCAAGGCGATTAAAATGAAAAAAACCAAAATTTCCGCAATTATCTGCGCGGCGGGCAGCGGAAAACGCGCCGGCTTCGATAAAAACAAGCTGCTTGCGCCCCTTTACGGCGCGCCTGCCCTCTACTATACTTTGAAGGCTTTCGCCATAAACGAAATAGACGAAGTAATCGTCGCCGCGGCGAAAAAAGATTTTAAAGAAATTTCCGCGTTGTGCGCACCGTTCGGCTATTCGGTTGTGCGCGGCGGCGAGACGCGCACGCAAAGCGTAAAGCTTGCGCTTGAAAGCGTCACCGGCGACGTCGTACTTATACACGACGGAGCGCGCCCCTTCGTTTCAAAGCAAATTATTTCGAACTGCATAGAAAGCGTTAAAAAATTCGGCAGCGGAGTATGCGCGGTAAAGGCGACCGATACGGTAGTAAACGTCGGCTACGGCGAAATATGCGACAGACCGGACAGAGACGGCGTTTATCTTGTGCAGACTCCGCAGGGATTTCTGACCGAGGATATAAAAAACGCCTACGCGCTTGCAGGCAATAAAGTTTATACGGACGACAGCGCCGTTTACGGAGAGTTTATCGGTAACCCGCGCATATCCGAGGGCGACCCGACGAATATCAAGCTTACGTATAAAAGCGACTTTTCGCGCGGTATCCCCGCAGTCCCCGCCGCAGGCGGAACGGTAGGCTTCGGGGTTGACGCGCACGCTTTCGGCGAGGGAAAGCGCGTCACCTTGGGCGGAGTAAAAATACCGTGCGACAGAGGGCTTATCGCGCACAGCGACGGCGACGTTATCGCGCACGCGGTGACGGACGCGCTTTTATCCGCCGCGGGACTTGACGACATTGGTCACTACTTCCCCGACACAGACGAAAAATTCAAAGACGCAGACAGTATACTTCTGTTGAAGCAAGCTTTAAAAGCCGTAAACGCGAAAGGCTTTAAGGTGGGGAACATATCCGTCAGCGTCCAAGCCGAAAAACCCAAACTTTCCCCCTTCATAGACGCCATGAAAGAAAATTTAAGCGCGGCTTGCCTGACGAAACCCGAAAATATAGCAATCGCGGCGGGAACGTGCGAGGGACTTGGCTTTGTGGGCGAGGGACTTGGAATCTGCGCGTATTGCATAATACAACTGACAAATATTTAAAGCCGTCAAGCGCTTTTAAATAAGCGCGTCCGGCCTGTTTTTAAATTAAAGGAATTTTTATGGCTAAAAACACAACAGAATACGTTTGCAGCGAATGCGGCGCGACAAGCAGCCGCTGGCTGGGCAAATGCCCCTCCTGCGGAAAATTTAACACCATGGTGGAAGAAATAATAAAACCTGCGGCGGTGGCAAAAGACGTGCGGAAAGCGGTCTACCCCAACAGGGCGAAGCCGCTTAAAGACATCACCTTCGAGCGGTACGACAGGACCTCCTCCGGCATTTCGGAATTCGATAACGTTCTGGGCGGAGGCATTGTGGCGGGCTCGCTGGTGCTTATCGGCGGCGACCCGGGAATAGGCAAATCCACACTGCTGACGCAGATTGCCGCAAACCTTTCCGCAAAAAGTAAAACGCTTTACTTTTCCGCAGAGGAAAGCTGTTCGCAGGTCAAGCTGCGCGCGCAAAGGCTAAACCTTAAAAGCGAAGAACTGTTCATAATAAACGAAACGTGTATCGACGGACTCGAAACCGAATTGGACGGCGTGCAATTTTGCATAATAGACAGTATTCAGGCGGTCTACACGGAAGATTTATCTTCGTCGGCAGGCTCGGTAGGGCAGGTCAGAGAATGCGCGTCAAAGCTTATGCGTATAGCAAAAAGCCGCGGAATAACCTTTTTTATAGTCGGGCACGTCACCAAGGAAGGCGCGTTGGCGGGACCTAAGGTTCTCGAACACATAATGGACACGGTACTTTACTTCGAGGGGGAAAATCAGGAAAATTTCAGGATTCTCCGCGCAGTAAAAAACAGGTTCGGAAACGTTCAGGAGGTCGGCGTTTTCGAAATGACCGACTGCGGAATAAAACCCGTTACCGATTATACGGGCGTATTTCTGTCCGAAAGCCGCGGCGAGGAGCCCGGGTCTGCCGTAACGCCTGCGCAGACGGGCGCGCGGTGCATGAACGTGGAAATACAGACGCTTATATCCAAAACGTCGTTCGGATTGCCGCGCCGCATGCCTATCGGCATAGACTACAATAAACTTGTTCTTCTTATAGCGGTGCTTGAAAAGCGTTGCGGGCTTAACCTCTCCTCCTCCGACGTCTATCTGAACGCCATGGGCGGAATTAAGCTTGGCGAGCCCGCGTGCGACTTGGCGGTGTGCGCCGCGTTGGCTTCCGCATTTTACGGAAAGCCGATAGATAAATACGTTGCCGTTTTCGGCGAAGTGGGGCTTACGGGTGAGGTGCGCGCCGTATCGTACTGCGAAAAGCGCGTTGCGGAATGCGTGAAAATGGGCTTTAAAAAGGTGCTTTTACCGGCAAAAAACATGAAGTCCGTAACAAAATTTACGGATAAAATTTCCGTCGTGCCCGTACTTTACGTAAACACAATGATTAAAAATCTTTTCAAAGACTGACAAGCGCTTGTTTCTTGCGATAAAAGTAAAACGGCGCGCCGCGGATTTTCCGCTCTTTTTATATAGATTTTATTGTTCGTTCTGTTCGTAAGCGCGGGGGACCGAATAAAGGTCGAACTCCTGCTCTATATCGAACTCGCTGTCGTCGTCGAATGCGGCAAGCTTTGAAATAGACACCTCGTAAGCCGTCATAGAAACAAAGCTTTCGTCGGGCTGTTTTTTCTGGTACTCCCTGCTCTGTATTCTGCCAGACAAGGCAATTTTATCGCCTACGGCAAGATTCCTAACAAAACGCGCGTTCCTACCCCAGGCTATTGCGGGAATATAATCCGATTTATTGTAACTGCGGTTGACGGCGACAAGCAGGTCGGCAATCTCCCTGTTGAACGGCGTGGTGCGATACACGGGCGGTTTGCAAATATAACCCGACAGCACTATGGAATTGGGATTTTTTACGGGCGGCGCTTCGAGAAGCTCGCGCACGAACACCGTAAGCATCAGGCGCGATTTGGCTCCGTCTACTTTATTGTAGCTGCGGAACTGCCCGAGGGCGCATATGTAACCGCCGACCTTCATCTCCTCCGTCATTATACGTTCTGATACCGTGACGGGAAGTATATCCGCCTGACCCGAAAGACGCATTACCTTGACGTAAAATTCGTAAAACCCTTCGCCGTAAACCTCGTGGGAAAACACCGCTTCCGAAACTATTTCTCCGTAAATGTAAACCTTATTGTTTTTCTCAGTACTGTAATTCATAAATAAGCCTCCAAATTGTGTTTCCTGTATGTTTTTTTACGGCGAAAGCCGCAGTAACACCGTTTTTACTGTGCGGGCTTTTGCCTGCCCGCGCCGTCTATTACGTAGTTTTCCCTGTAAATAAGTTCCCCTATGGGTACGAAGCTGTAACCTCTGTTTTTAAGCGTTTCGAGTATTATAGGCACTGCTTCCGCAGTGTGGAGTCCGTTGTTGTGCATTAAAATTATCGAGCCGCTTTTTACGTTGTTTATGACGCGCATTGCTATGTCCGACGCAGAAAGGTCGCGCCAATCCAAGCTGTCGGTATCCCATTGAATCGTATAGAAGCCCGCTTCGGACGCGGTGCGTATAAGCTCGTCGTCGTAATCGCCGTAAGGAGGGCGGAAAAGCTCTACCTTTTTGCCGGTTATACTTTCTATTACCTGCGACGAAGCGGAAAGCTCCTTCTTTATCTCCTCCGCGTTCTGTTTGGACATATACGAATGCGTTGAGGAATGGGTGCCTATTTCGTGACCGGCTTTATCTATTTTCTTAACGTAGTCCGGATATTTATCCGCCCAAAACTCCACCATGAACCAGGTTGCGCGCACGTTGCTTACTTTAAGCGCGTTTAAAATGTCGTCCGTGTGCTCGGTACCCCAGGCGCAGTCAAAGGAAACAGAGACAACCTTGTCATCCCTGTCCACACTGTAAATGGGAACAAGCCGCGGCGTTGTTCCGTAATAAACCGCATATGCGCCCGTGTAGTAAACGGATACCGACAGCACGGTAATAAGCACGACCGCAAGCGCGGACAAAATCAGGGTTTTGAATTTAAAGACGCGTACCAATCTTCTCTCCGATAATAACATAATGGAAAGGCGTATTTTTTGCGGTGTTTTGACGATTATTTAACTAATTCGGCGAAACCTTGCGCCGCCCTTCTGATTATATTTATTTTTGCAAAAAACAAATTATACTAATTAAAGCAAATAAAAAACGCCCTCTCGGAGCGTTTTGTTTTTTTAATTTTCGTTATTTATTTTTTTTCTTTCCGTACGCCGCTGTTTTACCGTCTTTTCGAAGCCGTAGTCCGTCGGCGTGTAATAAACCCTGTCTTTCAGTTTGTCCGGAAGATACTGCTGTTCGACGTATCCGCCCGCATAATCGTGCGGATATTTATAGGCGGCGCTATTCGCCTTACCGTCTCTGCCCGAAAAGGAATTGTCTTTAAGATAGGGCGGAACGCCGTCGTCGTCGCGCACTTCGCGCGCGTCCTTTGCGGCGGCGCTCATCGCTTTAATTACGGCGTTGCTTTTCGGTGCTTCGCACACGTAAATTATCGCGGCGGAAAGCGGAATCAATCCTTCGGGATAGCCCGTCTTTTCAAGCGCGTACATTGCCGACGTCGCTACGACAAGCGCGTTCGGGTCCGCCATTCCCACGTCCTCCGACGAATGAATAACCAGACGGCGCGCAATTAACATAGGGTCGCAACCGCCCTCCGTAAGACGCATGGCGTAATACAGCGCGGCGTCCGGGTCGCTGCCGCGCAGACTTTTGCAGAAAGCCGAAAGATAGTCGTAATAAGCGTCCCCGTTGTACGACATGGCTTTGCGCTGAATGGATTGCTCCGCGTCCGCAAGAGTCACTTTTACCGTCCCGTCGGCTTGCGGCGGCGTTGTAAGAACGGCAAGCTCCAACGCGTTGTACGCCGTGCGCAGGTCGCCGCCGGCAACGCGGGCTATATGATTCAACGCGTCCTCATGAATATCTGCTTTATATGCGCCCAAGCCCTTGCGCTTATCGACAAGCGCGCGTGTCAAAGCGTATTTTATATCTTCCTCCGACAGGCGTTTGAATTCGAATACGCGGCAACGCGAAACTATTGCGGGCGTCATCGACGCGTAAGGATTTTCCGTCGTGGAGCCTATTAATATTACTGTACCCTGCTCTATGGCGGGGAGGAGGGAATCCGACTGCGTTTTATTGAAGCGGTGACACTCGTCAAGCATCAGATATGTACGCTTATTGTACATTTTCAAATCGGAGCGCGCCTGCTCCACCGCCTTTTTTACGTCCGCCACTCCAGACTGAACGGCGTTCAGTTTAACGAAACGTCCGTGCGTAGTGGAAGCGATAATATTGGCAAGGGTTGTTTTGCCCGTACCCGGAGGACCCCAAAAAATACAGCTGCCCAGCCTGTCAAGCGAAATGGCGCGGCGCAAAAGCGAGCCTTCCGCAACAATATGCCGCTGACCTATAAACTCGTTTAAATTGTTTGCGCGCATACGCTCGGCAAGCGGTTTGGCGCTCTCCTCGTTGCCGTTTAAGTCGAATAAATCCATTTACTTTAAAAGTTCCTTGATTTTCGGCGCGTTAAGTTTGCCGAGCATGTAACCCTCGTCGTAAGGCTTACCCAAATCCCTTACCTGCATAACGGTTACGCCGGCCATTTCGGGTTCCAAATACAAATCGCACAGATGTCCGTCGCGTTCCCTGTACATAGCCGTGGCGTTGGCGTCCATTACATCGTAAACCCTTAAAAGCATCTTGAAAATGTTGTGCAGTTCCTCCGACGGTTGCGACGTATTTTTAAGCACGTCCACCGCGACGACTACGTCTGCGCCCATATCCTTAACAAGCTTTATAGGCACGCGGCAAAGACAGCTTCCGTCCACGAAAAGCTTATCCTCGAACGGTACGGGTCTGAAAACGGACGGAATAGTGCTCGAAGCCTGAATTGCCAGCGCCGCGCTGCCCTTGTCGAAAACGTGAAGCTTGCCCGAAATAAGGTCGGTCGCCACGCACTTGAAAGGAACGGGAAAGTCCTCTATATTCTTTTTCCTTAAATTCGCTTCCAGAAGCTCGCGCATTTTTCTGCTGCCGAGAAGCGACATCTGGAAAATCACCAAAGGACTCAAATCGAAAATATCGCGTATTTTAAGCGAAAGCAACGCCTCTTTCATTTCATTGACGGGCATACCGCTTGCATAACAGCCGCCGACGACCGAACCCATGGAACAACCGGTTATATAATCGGGCCTTATACCCTCTTCTTCCAAAGCCTGTAAAAATCCTGCGTGCGCGACGCCGCGCACACCGCCCGCACCGAGTGCAAGCCCCAACGTTTTACTCATAATAATCTTCCCTCCGAAATAATTTTAATATTGAATGAAATTTGTACGCATTTTTAAATATACGGCGCTATGCTGCGCGCTTTTACTGCTTGCCGCGGCTATAATTATTTACCCCGAGCGTTACATAACAAGCTGTTTTAACGGATTTGCGCTGTGGGCGGAATGCGTCCTGCCGTCGCTGTTTCCGTTTATGGTAATAACTTTAATATTCATAAAAACGGGAATGGCGGAAAAAGCCGCCCTGCCGCTTAAAAAGGTTACGGGAATTTTCTCCCTTCCGCCGTCCGCCGCGGTATGCTTTGTTATGAGCATATGCTCGGGTTATCCCGCAGGCGCGCGCGCCGTTGAGGAATTTTACGAAAGCGGCTGTATCAGCGGCGCGGACGCAAAAAAGCTTTGCGCGCTGTGCTCCACGTCCGGTCCCCTGTTTATTATAGGAAGCGTCGGGGTGAAGATGCTTCAAAGCAAGACCGCGGGTTGGATTCTTTTAGCCGCGCACGCTTTTTCCGTACTTTCCGTCGCGCTTATTATTTCCGTCTTTTCGCGTAAAAAGCAAATAACGCAATACCGCCGCGCCCCCGCGGATAAAAACGTATTGTACAACAGCTTTTTCGGCGCGGTCACCTCAGTGGCGGTTGCAGGCGGATTTATAGCCTTTTTCTGCGTGGCGGCGCAAATTGTTTGCGACTTCAACCTTTTGTATCCTATCGAAAAGCTTTTATCTCTGTTCACGGGCGGTGAAGCCGCTTCCGCCGTTTGTCGCGGACTTATCGAAGCCACCGCAGGCTGCGGCGCGCTTTCCGCTACGGGCGCGAAACTCACCCTGCCGCTTACGGGATTTTTGATAACCTTCGGCGGCGTATCCATACTTTTGCAGCAGCTTTCCTACTTTACGAAAGCCAAAGTAAGCGCTTTGTATTTTATATGCGTTAAATTTATACAGGCGCTTGTGTGCTTCTTCGTGCTTCTGCCCTTCGTATAAATCAATAACAGCCCAAAATTCTGAAAGATTTCGCCCCGCTTTTCACTTCCTCCAGGGCGCGCCTTACGTTTGCGTCGGAATAATCCGCCTCGGCTTCTATAAAAAATCTGTATTCGTCGCGCCTGTCCTTTATCGGTCTGGAATGAATTTTCGTCATGTTCAGACCGTTTTCGTATACGGGGCGCAAAAGCGACAAAAGCGCGCCCGCGCGGTTGTCGCATACGGCGGAAAAATATATCCTGCGCGAAGGAATTTTTTCATCAGCGCACCCGCGCTTTATAAGCAGAAAATACGTGTAGTTTTCGCTTTCGTCGGCGATATTGCAATCCGAAGCAGTCAATCCCGCGGCTCGCATGTGCGCGCCCGCGATGCCGGCGTCGCCGTCCGTGCTTATCATTTCCAAGCCCGCCGCGGTGGAAGGCACTGCGATAAGCTTCGCCTCGGGTAGGTTTTTATAAAGAAAGCGCGAACATTGCTCTATCGCCTGAGCGTGCGAAAAAACGCGTTTTATTTTTTTTACGTCCGCGCCGTGACGGACAAACAGTCTGTGGTCTATTTTGACCGCGTGCTCCTTAAAAGCGAAAAGTCCGTCGAAGCTCTGTAAAAAGTCGATATTCTGCGCGATGCCGCCGTTTAAAGTGTTTTCTATGGGTACGACAGCGCAATCCGCCCCGCCCGTAACAACCGCTGAAAACACCTTTGAAAAATTTCCGCAGGCGAGAAGCTCGGCTTCGGGCGTCATTTCAAGCGCGGCAACGTGGCTGTAACTGCCCTCGGGCCCAAGATACGCCGTCGTCATGCTACACCTTCTCCGCTATGTCAAGAATAAGTCTTTCCGTATCCTGCCAGCCGAGGCACGGGTCGGTTATCGATTTGCCGTAAATTTTATCCTCCGCCTGACAACCTTCTTCCAGAAAGCTTTCTATCATAAAGCCCTTTAAATTGCGTTTGAAGTCGTTGTCGTAAAGGCGGTTTTGCATTACTTCCTCGCAAATTCTTATCTGCTGTTTAAACTTTTTGCCGCTGTTGGAATGGTTTGCGTCTATAATTATAGCGGGGTTTTTCAGACCCGACCGCGCGTAACCTTCTATCACCTGCATGACGGTTTCGTAATGGAAATTGGGTATGTCGTTGCCGTAGCCGTCCACGGCGCCGCGAAGTATAGCATGCGCAAGCGGATTGCCGTTTGTCTTTACCTGCCAGCCGTTAAGCTTGAAAATCTGCCCCGACTGCGCGGCGTAAATAGAATTCAGCATCACCTGTACGGAGCCGCTCATGGGATTTTTTATCCCGACGGGAACGTCTATTCCGCTGGAAACAAGGCGGTGAAGCTGATTTTCGCTCGAACGCGCGCCGACGGCTATATATGAAAGCAAATCGTCAACGTAATGTATGTTTGCGGGGTACAGCATTTCGTCCGCGGCGGAAAGTCCGCTTGCTTCTATTGCTTTTATATTCAATTCCCTTATGGCGAAAATGCCTTTTAAAATATCCTCGGATTTGGTAGGGTCGGGCTGGGAAAACATGCCCTTGTAGCCCACGCCGCGCGTGCGCGGTTTGTTGGTGTAAATTCTGGGAACGAGAACCAGCTTGTCCTTTACTCTTTCGTTAAGTCTGCCCAGTCTTTCGACGTATTCCAAAACGGGCGCCGCTTCGTGCGCGGAGCAAGGACCGACTATTATTATAAGCTTTTCGCTCTTGCCGGAAATTACGTCGGAAACCAGCCTGTCACGCTCCGCTTTTATTTTTTTAAGCGACGCCGGCAGGGGCATCTGCCCGACCAGAATTTCGGGGTCGGGTATCTTTATCTGTTTTTCAAACATTTTTCTTCTCCAATATATCGCATAAATCTACGTAAATTTCCGCGGGAACGTATTGCGAAAAATCCTTCCCGAAGGCGATACAGTTTTTTACCAGCGTGGAGCTGACGTGTATACTGTCCTGCTCTGCGGGAAGATATACCGCCGTCATTTCGGGATACAGCTTTCTGCTTGCATAAAGGTCGGCGTTTTCATACTCGAAATCTACCGTGTTGCGCACGCCGCGCACGTAAAACGGCGTATTTTCGCGCGCGAGCAAGTCCACCGCCGCGCCGTCGAATACGGTAACCTTTACGCGCGGCTCGTCCGCATATAACTTTTTAAGAAGCGCCGCCCTCTCCTTTTCGGTAAAGAGCGGCGTCTTTGACCTGTTCACCATTACGGCGACGACAACCTCGTCGAAAATTTTAAGGCAGTCGTCGACGGTCTTTTTATGTCCGGTTGTGGGCGGGTCGAACGTACCCGCAAAAACGCACTTTTTCATTGTTTCACCGCTTTGAAAAAACTTAAATACGTCTTGCCGTATTTTCTTTCGTCGTACATTTCAAGTCCGTCTACCGTGCCGCAAAAGCTTTTGTCCCGCTCGTAAACGGCGACGCCTTCCGCATTTAGCAAACGGTTTTTTGCAATAATTTCAAGCGCGCGCACACCCGCGTCCGAGCGGTAAGGCGGATCGATAAAAATAATATCGAACGCAACGCTACGCGCAAGGCATGCGGCATAATCGCACACCGTGACGGAATAATTTTTTTCGGCTATGCGCGCAAGGTTCTTTTTTAATACGGCTATGCTGTCACGGGAAGCGTCGTTAAAACCGACGAACTCCGCCCCGCGCGAGATACATTCCAAGCCGAGATTGCCGCTTCCGCAAAACAAATCCAAAACGCGCGACCCGCCTGTTTTATCCGACAGAATATTGAAAAGACTTTCCTTTACCCTGTCCGCGGTGGGACGGATTTCCGCGCCGTTGAACTGCGCGAGCACCATACCCCTGTACTTGCCGGAAATTATCCTCATCTTTTGGGCTTGTCCTTTATTTTTTGCGCTTCCTCAACCTTCGACTGCCGCTTTTTCTCGCCGCGCGCACCCATATAATAGGCAAGCGCATGTATGCATACGGGAATTACCACCCATATGAAATTGAGCCAGGGCGAAAGATTTCCTACGGACGGGGCTTCCGAAATAACTATAAACGGATACACCGCCCAGCCGAAAGCGTACTTCAAAATAAATTCGCATACTATATTCGGCGCGACGCATTGTATAAACTGAAAAACAACAAACGGAACGCAGCTTACGGCGCCTATGACAAAGCCCTTCCAAAGCGCGTATTCGCCAGTTTTGTAAAGGGCGCGCTTATCTGCCGTGCCGACGGCGCGCTTTTTTTCGCCGAGAACGGTGCGTCTGTACGCCGCAAGACCGTTCTGCCTGCCGAAAACGACGTAAGCCCCCGCAAGCAGTATTTCGCCGAAAACAAGGACGAAAACCTGCAAAACGGGCTCCTCGTTATAATCCGCGAAAAGAATTATCGACGTGCTGAATATAAGCTGAAGCATTATGGGAAACGCCGCGCCCGTAAGCATGTCCCTTATTTCGTACAGTATTTTATTGCTTTTTTTATTGTCCGTCGTTTCCATAAGTATATATTCCCTTTTCGCACACAAAAAAATCAAGCGGAACGTCCCACGCGTCGGCGGAAAATTTTTCAATCTGGAAAGAATAGCCCAGCCCGACCTTTAATGTATGCCTGTCCTTTAAAAATTTGTCGTAACAGCCTTTGCCGTAGCCAATGCGGAAGCCGTCGTTATTCACCGCAAGAAGCGGCAGAACCGTCACGTCTATCTGTCCGACGTACGGCGCGCCGAGCGGTTCAAAAATGCCGAAGGCTCCCTTTTTCATATGCTCCGAATAAGCGGCGGCGACAATATTTTCACCCTCCGTGCGCGGCAAAAATACTTTTTTACCCGCCGAAACGAGGGCGTTTATAATTGCCGAAGTATCCGCTTCCGTAGAGAACGAATTGTATATAAAAAAACTGTCGCAGGAGGAAAAAGCGGCAAGAAAATTATCCTTTATGCAACCGTCGGCAACCTCTCTGCGCACGCCGTAAAAATATCTGCGCTTTATTTTAAGCTTTTCGCGTATTTCTTCCTTACCTGACATATACCCTCTCGCTGCGGCGCGTAACGCCTGTAAGAACCTCGTAAGAAATTGTGCCGCATCTTAACGCGTATGCGTCCGCGTCGTCCATCACGCAGACCAACTCTCCGCCGCCGTCCGACACGAAGGAATCCATGCAAAGCGTCTTTTCGCCGAGCGGCACTGTACGGAAAAACCCGTCCGCATAGCCGCACCTGTACGCGCATAAATCGCCGTAGCCCCTGTCTGCGCGGTTGTAACCCACCCCTCCGCCGATAAACCGCGTGGTCTGAGTGCGGCGGGCGTAAACCCTCAAAGCCCTTTCGAAGCCGTCCGCCTTAAAGCCCGAGGGAGCGTAGCCGTACAAAAGTATTCCGCAACGCACGCCGTCGGCTAAATATTTTCCTCCGCGGAGAAGCCCTCCGCTTGCAGAAATATGGGCGACCGCTTGCGGGTTGACCGCTTTTACCATTCTTTCCGCGTGTCGGAAAATTTCCAACTGGGACGCGCTTGCCGCCACGTTGTCGGGAGCGTACAAATGCGAATAGACGCCGAGGACGCTTTCGCGCGGAAGCGCTTTAAGTACGTCCGGAAGGGTGTGAATATCGCACCCGAGTCTGTTCATACCGGTATTCACCTTAATATGACACGGCGCGCCGCCTACAAGCGCCGCCGTGTTTACGGAATTTACCGTCAACGTCAGATTATAGGCGCGTGCGCGCGAAACGTCGTAACCGTCGAGCGGCGGCGTCAACACCAGCACGGGCTTGGACACGCCCGCAACGCGCAGGGCAATACCCTCCTCTGTTATGGCGACGCAAAAACCGTCCGCAACGTCTTCGATATATCTTGAAACTTCTTCCGCGCCGTGACCGTAAGCGTCCGCCTTTACGACGGCGTAAAAATTTGCTCCGCCGGCAAGCTTTTTGATTTTCAAAGCGTTGCCGCGCACGGCTCGCAAATTTACGATAGACAAAGTTCTTTGCATACCGGTATTATATGCCGGAGTTGCATTTAAAGTTAAATGCGCGCTTTGCCCCTGCGGATTACGGGAACCAACGTTTTAGCCAGCAGCGCCGCCAAAACGCACAGCACGGCGTCCTTGGGCATGTAAATAAGATTACCCGTAAGAAAAAGCTTTGTAAGATTTTCAACGCCCAGAAGCTTCGCCGCGATTATGCAATACGGTATCCCCACTGCGTAATCGACAAGGAACGCGGCAAGCGCCGCAAATATGTAACGCTTCGTTCCGCAGCTTTCCTTTCCCGCTACAACTCCCGCGACAGCCGCCGCGGCGATAAAGCCTATTATGTAGCCGAAGGACGGTTTCAAAACGTAAGTAATTCCGCCGCCGCCCGTAAAAAACGGCAACCCTGCAAGCCCCGCGAAGCAATACACGCACATGCTTGCCGCGCCCTTTTTCCAACCGAGAAGAAGCCCCGCCAAAACGCTTACCACCGTCTGAAAGGTAAGCGGCACAAGCGGAAAGGGTATGCGTATATACGCCCCCGCCACCATTAAGACGACGAACAGCGCACATTCCGCAATATCCACAGACATAAGCTTTGCTTTTCTTTTCATGCTTACAATTATATAATAACGTTAAAATAATGTCAACCGCAATCCGCGCGCGTTGAAAAAATACGCCTGCCGCGTTGCGGCAGGCGAAATGCTTATTATTCCCACTCGATTGTTGCGGGGGGTTTGGAAGTAATATCGTAAACGACGCGGTTTATATGCCCTACTTCGTTTACAATTCTGTTTGATACTTTTTCCAGAACGTCGTACGGGATACGCGAAAAATCTGCGGTCATAAAATCCGTTGTGGACACGCCGCGCAGGGCAAGCGTATAGTCGTAAGTTCTTCCGTCGCCCATGACGCCTACCGAACGCATATCAGTCAGCACGGCAAAATACTGGTTTATATCCCTGTCAAGCTTAGCCGCGGCGATTTCCGCACGGAAAATCGCGTCCGCGTCCTGCAAAATTTTTACTTTATCTTCCGTAATATCGCCTATTATGCGGATAGCAAGTCCGGGACCGGGGAAAGGCTGGCGCCAAACAAGTTTTTCGTCCAGACCGAGCGCCGTACCCAGCGCGCGCACCTCGTCCTTGAATAAAAGACGCAAAGGCTCTACTATTTCTTTAAAGTCCACATAGGAGGGCAGTCCGCCCACGTTGTGGTGAGATTTGATTACAGCCGCGTCGCCGAGACCGCTTTCTATTACGTCGGGATAGATAGTGCCCTGCACGAGGAAGTCGACCTTGCCTATCTTTTTGGCTTCCTCCTCGAAAACGCGGATAAATTCTTCGCCGATTATTTTACGCTTTTTTTCCGGCTCGGAAACGCCTTTAAGCTTTTTAAGAAAGCGCTCCCCCGCGTTGACCCTGACGAAATTCACGCCGCTGTCAGCAAACGCCGCCTCCACCTCGTCGCCCTCGTTTTTACGCATAAGACCGTGGTCTACGAAAATGCAGGTAAGTCTGCCGCCTATTGCGTTTGCCAAAAGCTTGCACGCGACAGAGCTGTCCACCCCGCCCGAAAGCGCGAGTAAAGCTTTACCGTCGCCTATTTTTTCGCGCAGCTCGCGCGTGGCGGTTTCCGCATAACTTTGCATAGTCCAGTCGCCCTTACAGCCGCACACGTTGAAAAGAAAATTGCCGAGCATGTCGAAGCCCTGTTCCGTATGGTTCACCTCGGGGTGAAACTGCGTGCCGTAAAATTTCCTTTCGGGATTTTCAATTGCGCCGAAGGGGCATTTTTCGCTGTGCGCCGCCGAACGGAAGCCGTCGGGCAATTTTTTTATGTAGTCGTTATGGCTCATCCAGACGACGGACTTCTTCTTTAAGCCTTTGAACAGCAGCGACTTTGTATCGAAATTGCAATCCGTCCTGCCGAACTCCGCCGCCGAATCCTTATCCGCCGCGCCTATTTCTCCGCCTAAGCCGTAAACGAGAAACTGCGCGCCGTAGCATATGCCGAGTATGGGAACGCCGAGGTTGAAAATTTCCTTATCAGCTTTGGGGGAGTCGTCAAGATAAACCGACTTTGGTCCGCCCGTAAAAATAATGCCTTTAAGGTCCATCGCGCGTATTTCTTCCACCGGCGTCTTGTAAGACTTAACTTCGCAATAAACGTTGTGCTCGCGCACTCTCCTTGCTATAAGCTGGTTGTACTGACCGCCGAAATCCAATATCAAAACTTTTTCGTGCTGCATTAAATTCCTCTCGTAAATTTTATTAGGCGAAAGCATACGCTTCCGCCGTGATAATCAGTTTTTGGGTGAGTAGTTGGGGGCTTCCTTGGTAATGGAAATATCGTGGGGATGACTTTCCGCAAGAGAAGCCGCCGTCATTTTGACGAACTTCGCGTCCTTTCTCAGCTTTTCCACCGTGCCGCAGCCAACATAGCCCATGCCCGCACGCAGACCGCCCATAAGCTGGAATATAATATCCGCAAGCGCGCCGCGGTAGGGAACGCGCCCCTCCACGCCCTCGGGGACGAATTTTTTCGCGTCCGCCTGGAAATATCTGTCTTTGCTTCCCTTTGCCATTGCGGGGAGAGAACCCATGCCGCGGTAGGATTTGAAGCTTCTGCCCTGATAAATTTCAAGCTCGCCGGGGGACTCTGCCGTGCCAGCGAAAAGAGAGCCTATCATTACTGCGCTTCCGCCTGCAGCAAGCGCCTTGACTATATCGCCCGAATATTTGATACCGCCGTCGGCTATTATGCGTTTACCCATTTTATCCGCCTGCTCCGCACAGTCCATAACCGCGGTAAGCTGAGGCATGCCTATGCCGGCAACTATACGCGTCGTGCATATCGAGCCGGGACCTATACCTACTTTAACGACGTCAGCGCCCGCGTCGATTAAATCGCGCGTGGCGTCCGCCGTAACGACGTTGCCCGCAACAAGAGGAATTTGCGGGTAAGCCTTTTTAACTTTCGCAACCGCTTGAACAATGCCCTTGCTGTGACCGTGCGCCGAGTCGAGTACTATCATATCAACTTTCGCCTGAACGAGAGCCGCAACCCTGTCCAGAACGTCGGGGGAACCGCCGATTGCCGCCGCGGCGAGAAGTCTGCCGTTTTTATCCCTCGCGCTGTTGGGGTATTGAATCGATTTTTCTATATCCTTTATTGTAATAAGCCCCTTCAAATAGCCGTTTTTATCGACTATGGGAAGCTTTTCTATCCTGTGTTTACCGAGAATTTTCTGCGCTTCCTCTAAGGAAGTACCCTCGGGCGCGGTGACTAAATTTTCTTTGGTCATCACGCTTGCGATAGGCTGGTCGAAATTCGTTTCGAAGCGCAAATCGCGGTTTGTGAGTATACCGACAAGTTTGCCGTCCTCGGTTATGGGAACGCCGCTTATTTTGTACTTTGCCATAAGCTCGCACGCGGCCTTGACGGGCGCGTCGGGCGTTAAATGGAACGGGTCGGTTATTACGCCGTGCTCGCTCCTTTTTACCTTGTCGACCTGTAACGCCTGTTCCTCGACAGACATGTTTTTATGAATTACACCTATGCCGCCCTCGCGCGCCATTGCAATGGCAAGCTTACTTTCCGTAACGGTGTCCATCGCCGCGCTTATAAGGGGTATATTCAAATTAATACCCTTGCACAGCGTGGTACGCAAATCTACGGTAGACGGAAGCACGTCTGACGCCGCAGGTACCAGCAAAACGTCGTCGAAGGTCAAAGCTTCTTTTACAATTTTATTCATAGCCTCTCCTCAAGTAAATTAAAGTATATTTGCTAATTTTTCGTAATTCAGTTCGGTAAGCACGTCCTTCAAATAGCTTTTTTCCTTAGCCGTGCCTTTTTCGGAAACCGCAACGGTAAGCTTTATAAAGCCCGCTTCCGTTCCGCTTATCCCCGCGCTCTTTACCGCGGAAGAAAAGTCGCCGCGCCTGTACTGCGAGTAAGCAATGTTTCCGCAGGCAAAGCTTTTATAATCCACATTGGTTTTCGCGGTTTTCTTTTCGCAAACGGCGCCGAAGTTTTTGTCCGCAATAAGCTTTTCACCGTATTTTACAACCAGCTTGTCCTTGCCGCAAAGTATACTGTCGTCAAGACAGCGCGACAAATCGTCCGAATTTTTGGTATACTTGTAGCGTAAATCCGCACAGGTTACCGCAAAAGAATAGTTACCCGTCCTCTCGCATGCGGAAGCCATGGTCTGGGGCGAGCAAAGTATCCACATGGAAAACACCAACAGAGTGCACAGGCAAAGCCCCGCAAAAGTTATACAAGCTTGTCTGACGATTAATTTATTCAAAACCGACGCCTTTTCATAAGAATTGTATATTTAAATTATTCTATCATAACCGCGTTTAAAATGCAACTGTTTGAAAAATATAAAATTATTATTCATATTATCGGTTGTACAAAATATATTGAAGTATGAGAAAATTTATATTTATCGCCGCGGCGGCATGCGCGGCGGCGTGTCTTTTTACGGGTTGCAAGAAAAACGTAAACTATCTGGACTACATTTCCGAAAAGCGTACGGACATTTATCTGTATTCCGACGACGGTCTTGAAATAAAAATTTACAAGTCCGAAAAAGAAACGCCTTACAGCGCGGACGGAATTAAAGGAAACATGGGCAAGCTTTGCGAAATTTTCGTCACGTTGCCCAAGAACGCCGAAACCGTTGAAATAAGCGTCGGCGGGATTAACGGAGAAATGAGTTACCGCGCCGTCGAAAACTGCTATTACATAAGCGCCGCAGACGGCGGATTTGACGGGGAAAGCGCTTCGGTCACGCTTGTGTGCGACGACGAAAGCGCCACCTATACCGCGCAAAGCGTGCTTTACGACGGGGTAATGAACTGCGAACAGGCTGTTAAATGCGTCATAGATTACAACACCGAGCTTTTCAAGTCGATGACGACCGACAAGCTTTTCGACGGTGAAATTTTCGTCAGGCTGTTGTACGACGAAGGGTGCTATTATTTTGTGGGAGTGTGCGATAAAAGCTCTAAAATAACCGCCTACCTTGTAGACGGCGAAAGGGGCAAAATTATCGCACAGCGCGAAATAAACGGATAATAAGACCCGACCGCTTTACGAAAAAGCAAATAACCCGAATGCGCGTTCAATACGCGCCGTCGCGTTAAGGTCGGGTCGGTTGCG
>CAJTRW010000009.1:8960-61421 GCA_910578765.1 uncultured Christensenella sp. | reverse complement strand
AACAACGGATATCCGTTGTTTTGAGAAATCCGTCCTCGTCCCCAAGGAGAAGCCTATTTTGTAAAGCGCAGGCCGCACAGCTAACAAACGCGCGGGGTGAGCACCGTTTCGTACGCCCGACGCCGTAAGGTATTGCGCAGTGCACGAACTATTATGGTCACTGGAACGCAGCCAAGTGTAGCCTGTAAATAAGTTATAAAAACCGCCGCCGCTTTAATTATAGCGCATATGCGCAAGTGGCGCAATATAAATTTATTCCACCGTGACGCTTTTGGCAAGGTTGCGCGGCTTGTCGGGGTCGCGGTTCAACAGCACTGCGGTTTTGTATGCCAGAAGCTGTACCGCAACAGCCGATACAAGCGGGGAAAGATTTTCGTCGCAGTCGGGAATTTTAATCAACTGCGCCCTTCCTTGAAGTTCTTTTTCGGTTTCCGCTATATTGCTTATTACCGCAACTTTTCCGCCGCGGGCAAGCACTTGTTCCACCGCGTTCATGCTTTTGTCCGCAAGCCGCTTATCCGTTATTATGACCACGGCGACGACGTTTTCGTCCACAAGGGCAAGCGTGCCGTGTTTAAGCTCTCCGGCGGGATAGCCGCCGCCCGCGATATAGGAAATTTCCCTGAGCTTCAAGCTGCCTTCGACAGCCACGGCGTAGTCCAGATCTCTGCCGAGGAAATACGTGCCGACCGAACGGGCGCACATATGCGCAAGTGAATCTATGCCCTCCGTCTCAATTGCGCTTTCGCACAGACGGGAAATTTTGAAAAGCTTTTGCGTCGCTTCGCCGATATCTCTGCCGGCAAGGGTGTGGGCAATCAAATAAAGGGCGGCAATCTGTCCGGTATAGCTTTTGGTCGCCGCCACGCAAATTTCATGCCCCGCGACAACGGGCACGACCGCGTGCGCACAGCGCGTAAGCTGGGAATAGGGCGCGTTTGTCACGGCGACGACCTTCGCGCCGAGCGAATAAGCAAGCTTGGCGGCTTCCAAAGTGTCGGCAGTTTCGCCGCTTTGGCTTACGGCGATGACCGCGGTCGTCGGGGTTACTACCGGTCTGTTGTAGCGGAACTCGCCCGCAATTTCCGCTTCGGCGGGTATGCGCGCGAATTTTTCTATATAGCGTTTTGCAATCAGCCCGCTGTTGTACGCTGTGCCGCAACCCACTATAATCACCCTGTCGCAGCCCGAAACAACGCTTTTAAGTTTTTCTTCCGCAGAGGAATACGCGTTGCAGGTATTTACGACCGAAGCGGGAACCTCGCGGATTTCCTTTAACATATAGTGGGGACAACCGTTAAGGTCCAGACTTGCGTTCGTCGCGGAATTTTTCACTCTTTCTCTTAAAACGCCCTGCATTGCGGAGTCGAAAATACTAACGCCGCCGCGCGTTACCAAAGCGCAGTCGCCGTCCTTTAAAAAGCTTATTTCGCCGCAGAAGCCCGCAAGCGCGGGCGCGTCGCTGGCGATAAAATTTCCGTCGTTGCCGTAGCCTATTATTACCGGGCTTTTATTTTTTATTACTGCCACGCCGTCAAAATCCGTGCATACCGCCGCAACCGCATAGGAGCCGTTTAAAAGCGACGCAACCTTAAAAAGGGCGCGCGTAATGTCGCCGTCGTAAAATTTATCCAACAGACGGACGACCACCTCGCTGTCCGTTTCGGAAGTGAATTTTTCTCCGTCGAAATACTCCGCTTTAAGCTGGGAATAATTTTCAATAATTCCGTTGTGGACTATAGTGAATTTACCCGCCGAGTGGGGGTGCGCGTTTATATCCGAAGGACTGCCGTGCGTCGCCCAGCGGGTATGACCTATGCCGAGCTTTCCGTCCATATCCTTTATATAACCGCCCAAAGCGCAGACCCTGCCCTGCCTTTTTACCGCGGAAATTTTTCCGTCTTTGAGTACGGCGATACCCGCGGAATCGTATCCGCGGTATTCGAGCCGCAAAAGTCCTTCGTAAATAATTTCGGCGGCCTTGCGACCGCCGGCGTATCCGACTATACCGCACATAAATTTTACTCCGTTATATTTTGTATCGATGCGCGTATTTCACCGCAGGCGGAAAGACAGTCGTCGTAGTTTTCGCCCTCCGCCATGACGCGGATTAAGCTTTCGGTACCCGAAGGGCGCACGACGGTACGCACTCCGAAGCGGGCGCTTATTTCTTCAACGTCGCGGCGTACGTCCGCACATGTTTTGCGCCCGTTTGCCGCGGGAACGTTTATAAGAACCTGCGGAAAAGCCTTGTATCCCTTTGTAAGGGAGGAGGCGCGGCACTTGTTTTCCAAAAGAGTTTCCATTATCATAACCGCGGTCACAAGTCCGTCGCCCGTGCTTTCGTATTTGGAAAAAACTATGTGCCCGCTGCGTTCGCCGCCGAGGACCGCGCCCGTTTCGTTCATTCTGTCGCACACGTTTTTATCGCCCACGTCGCAGACCGAACAGCTTATTCCGCAGGCGGACAGACTTTTAATAAGTCCGCCGTTGCTGAGGGTGGTGCAAACTATTTTATCGCCGGAAAGCTCGCCGCGCGCGCGCATATATCGGGCGCAGACGTAAAGCTCCTCGTCGCCGGTGAGCACGTCGCCGTTTTCGTCGACGCATATACACCTGTCCGCGTCCCCGTCGAAAGCGAAGCCTATGTCCAGCGAATTACTTTTCACCAATTCGGCAAGTGTTTCTATATGGGTGGAGCCTACCCCGTCGTTTACGTTTACGCCGTTCGGCTCGCACCCGACTGTATAGGTTTTCGCGCCGAGCGCCTCGAACACGCTGCGCGCTATCTGCCATGCGCTGCCGTTGGCGGCGTCTATACCCACGCGCAACCCCTTATAGGAACAGGTCGACAGCGAAATAAGATGACCTATATATCTGTTGCGTCCGGAAATATAGTCTACCGTCCTGCCTATGTCCGCGCCGCTTTTTTGCGGAATATCCTTTAAACCGTTGTCGAGATGCCTTTCTATTTCCGCGATTATGACGTCGTCGGTCTTTTCGCCGTTTTCGTTCATCAGCTTTATGCCGTTGTCGTAGTAGGGGTTGTGGCTTGCGGAAATCATTATTCCGCAGTCGAAACCGTCGCAACGCGTAATAAACGACACCGAAGGGGTGGTCGTAACGTGAAGAATGTACGCGTCCGCACCCGACGCGGTAAGTCCCGCGGCGACGGCGTATTCCAGCATATAGGAAGACAGGCGGGTGTCCTTGCCTATAACCGCCCTGCATTTATCTTTGCCGCGTCCGTAAACGTAACCCAAAATTCTGCCTATTTTATACGCATGCTCGGCGGTGACGGTAATGCCCGCCTCGCCGCGGAAACCGTCCGTTCCGAAATATTTGCCTATAAACGCACCTCCGCGGCGGAACATATGGTTATCCCCCGCAGTTAAAGCATATGCGCGCAGAGGCACAAAAGGTGATATGGGCTTTTTTAATTGACATTTAAAACGTCAATAACTATAATTATTGAAGTATCGGGCGCGTATATTATGATTGCGTTACGGCGCAGGTGAATGCGCGCGCATATAAATTCCGGCACACATGCGCCCGTAGGGACGGTGTGTGCGCGCACATGTGCGGTTAAACCCAAATGAAAGTCAAATTTAAGCTATCCGTATGGCAAATGCTCGCCCTGGCGTACCTTTTGGGGACGCTTTTGGGCAGCATACTGCTCATACTGCCGTTCGCAACCAAAAGCGGACAGTCAACTTCATATTTGAACGCGCTGTTCACCTCCGTCTCCGCCGTGTGCATCACGGGGCTGTCCCCCTACGACATCAACACGCACTGGACGCTGTTCGGTCAGCTTGTCATTCTGTTCCTCATTCAGGCGAGCGGGCTGGGCTTTATGACGATTGTTTCGGCGGCGTTTCTTATTTTCAAGCGCAACATGTCCACGGGAAGCAAAAACGCTTTCATATTGGACTCGCGCGGGAACGCGAACGGCGTACTCGTTCTGTTAAGACGGATAGTCGTCGGAACCTTGCTTTGCGAAACCGTAGGGACCTTGCTTCTTATGATAAGGTTTATACCCGACTTCGGCGCGGGCAAAGGAATTTATTTTTCCGTCTGGCACTCTATATCCGCTTTCTGTAACGCGGGGTTCGATTTAATGGGCAGCGCCGGCGGAGAATTCGTTTCACTGACAGGCTATGCGACAGATCCGCTTGTTACGCTGACGCTTACGGGACTTATAATTTTGGGCGGACTGGGCTTCTGCGTCTGGGGCGACGTGATAGACTGCCGTTTCAATTTCAAAAAATTTCAACTTAACACCAAAGCCGTGCTTGCGGTAAATTTTGTACTGATTGTTTCGGGAACGGCGCTGTTTCTTTTATTCGAGCGCGACAACCCCTCTTATGCCGGATACAACTTCGGCGAAAAGCTGCTTGTAAGCATTTTCAACGCCGCAACGCCGCGCACCGCGGGGTTTGCCACCACCGACTCCTCCACCCTATCCGACAGCGGAGTGCTGCTTACGGTTATTCTTATGTTCATAGGCGGCGGCTCGGGCTCAACCGCGGGCGGCATAAGGGTCGGCACTTTCGCCGTTATAGTCATGGGTATGCTTGCGGTTTTCCGCGGCAGAAGGGATATAAACATAGGAAAAAAGCGCATAGATTATTCGCTTTTGTCACAGGCGCTGGCCATACTTGCGGCATGCCTTATGATAGTAATGACGGGTACGCTTATAATTTGCGCGGTAGAGCCTTCGTCAATGGGATTGAAAGAAATTCTTTTCGAATGTGTTTCGGCTTTAAGCAACACGGGACTGAGCATGTCCGTAACCCCCCGCCTGACCGCCGCTTCACGCATAATAATAATAATTTTAATGTATGCCGGCAGGGTCGGAATACTCACACTCGCGCTTGCCTTGGGTGAAAAACGCACCGCCGACGAAATAAGAAAACCTGTAGACACCCTGCTTATAGGTTAAGGAGATTTATATGAAAAACGTACTGTTAATCGGTATGGGTAAATTCGGGCAGACGCTCGGGGAAAAGCTTATCAATATGGGCAACGACGTTATGATAGTCGACAAGGACGAGGACGTGATAAACGCCCTCGCGCCCAAGTACACCGGCGCGCTTATAGCAAACTGCATGAACGCGGACAATCTGAAAGCTATGGACGTCGCCTCTTACGACGTCTGCGTCGTGGCTATGGGCGACGACTTCCAGTCCTCGCTTGAAATTACTTCTATTTTGAAAGATTTGGGGGCGAAGTTCGTCATCTCGCGCGCGGATACGGACATTCAGCGTAAATTTTTGTTCCGCGTCGGCGCGGACGAAGTTATTTATCCCAACCGCGACATCGCCGAAAAGCTTGCCGTCAAATTAAACTCTCAAAACGTTTTCGATTATATAGAGATCGATAACGAATATTCGGTATTCGAGATCGCCGTCCCCCCGCGCTGGAACGGTAAAACGCTTGTCGATATAAACCCTCGCGGCAAACACGGACTGAACGTATTGCTTATTAAAAAAGGAAAAAATATCGTCCCCTCTCCCGGGCCCAATTACGTATTCGAGGACGGCGACCATATTTTGGCTTTCGGCGCAACGGAAAAAATACTGGCGTTTACCAACAAGAACGCAAAATAACAAGACGGACTTGTTTTGCCGTATTTTAAAAAGGCAATTTAAGATTTTATAATATGAAATTTCAGACGTTTGGCAACAAAAACAATAAAGCGGTTTTGCTGATTCATACATTGTTTACAAGCGCGGAATTTTTTGTGCCTATAACACATATTCTTGCAAACGACTATTTCGTTATTATCCCCACTTTGTCGGGACATTACGAAAATTCTGCGTTTGTGTCGACAGCGGACGAGATTAGACAAATCAAAGAATTTTTATCCGAAAATAATATTTCGTCCCTCTATGCGGTTGCGGGATTTTCTTTGGGCGGCAATATTGCTTACGAGTTCTTTTGCAATCACGCCGAAACGATTGAAAAAGCCGTTATAGATAGCGCGCCGTTATTTAATTTTCCGAATTTTGTTAAAAAACATTTTCTGAGAAGTTATTCGAAATGCTTAAAGAGAATCCAGTCCGGCAAGTGTGACATAGCAAAAGAGTTAAATAAGCATTTTAACGGTATGGGAGAATTTCAAAAGGACGTTGCCCCCGTCGTGTCGCAGGAAAGCTTGGTAAACCTTGTCAACAGCTGCTACAATACAAAGGTTTATGAATTGCAACAAAGCGAAATGAATAAAATCACGTTTGTTTACGGGAATAAGGATGTTGCCCGCCTTTGCAATTCCCGGTTAAAAAAGTATGATATCCGTAAACTGAAAGGTTACGGATATTGCGGATTGTATCGGGAAAACCCCGTTGAGTGGGCTAAACAATTCATTCTGTAAAGCAATATAAATTTCAATTTAGCATCGCAAAAAGGAGAACGACAATGAAAGATAAAGAAATGACTTTTGAAGAAAAGTTGAACGTAATGGAAAAATTCGGTCTGCAAAAAGAATGGGCGAAGTGGGAATTGAAACAGGAAAACGAATATTTTGCCGTTCTTCCCTCTTTCCGCTTTTTGAAGCCGATTAGCGACCACCTTGAATTTCATAGGGGCGGTTTTGCGAATATGATAAAAAAATACATAGAGCAAGGCGTCCTTGACGAAAGGTTTCCCGAAGTATCCGCGCTGATAAAAGAAGGCGCTTCGATAGAAAGCATAGAAAAGTTTGCGTTTGAAAGAGTGCAAGAAGCCGTCGAGTGCATTTTGTACCAGCTCGGCGACCAAGAGACCGCAGAATGCGCAGACGTGTTTGACGAGATAGATTGTTCAAAAATAAAAAAGATGCGCCTTATGGAAATCAATGACGACGGAACGCCGACAGGTCGGCGCGCCGTAGAGCTTCACGGAAAAATACCGTTTTCGGATATGGAAGATTAACGGTTTTTACCTCTTATATGATAAACGTTATGTGCGGTTTAAAAGCTGTCAAACAATTTGTTTGACAGCTTTTGTTATCGCTTAAAAGAGAAACTTGTGAAATACGGTCATCTTGTTCCCATAAAAAGCGACATTTTTTACAAGTCTTGTTTACCTATGATTCATTATAATATTTTTTTGAGGAAACCGCGCAGAGGAAAAAATAAAAAAACCGATAAAAACGCTTGTAATTTTCGGATTTGTTTTATATAATAATTAAGCAAACAAATTATTGGGGTGTCGCCAAGCGGTAAGGCAACGGACTCTGACTCCGTCATTCGTTGGTTCAAATCCAGCTACCCCAGCCACATTGTAATAATTCGAACTTCTTCATTATTAGAAAGACGTTCGGATTATTTGTTTATATGGAAGAATACGAAAACTTCTGCAAATAAAAATAGCGGCAGAGCCAAAAAAATGGCTCTGCCGCTTGCCGCCTTATTCAATTTATGTACGGCTACCTAACTTGATTAGGTTTACATCTTTCATTTTTATACCGCTCGACTTCAGCGGATTTCCTTATTCCGTATCTTTCAACGGCTATCCCTATACTATTTATCGGGACTCTTTATTATTCGATTGTTTATTCAGTTGTGATTGTTGCCATTCGGCAAAGTCTTTTTGTCCTTGTTCGGACGACAGATATTCCCGCATAATCGGGAGCAATACTCTTGCGAGAGATTTAAGTTGACTGTCTGGAATATCACATTTAGTGTTGGCTTGTTGCTTACTTTTGGGCATGGATTACTCGATAAAGTTATCTCCTTATAGATTTATTCAATTGTTACTTTGCCCACCAATTCTTTGATGAAGAAGTGGGCGGTTTTTGTTTGCTTTCAAAAAGCGCGTTGTAAGCCGACGGGTTTTCACGCTCTAACTTTGCAAGCAGTTCAAGTGCTTTTGCCGCTCGGACTTTGTATGCTTTGAGTTCTTTGTTCTCTTTGTCAATGTCAAGCGTTTCCTGCATTACTTTATCCAACCGCTTTTTAAGGTCGGCGTTGTCGACGGTTACGGCTACGATTTGTTTTCGCATTCCGCTTTTGCTGTGGGCGATTTCGCCTTGCTCGGCTTGCTGTAACGCTTCCGAATATTCTTCCGCTTCGGCGCGTTTCTGCTCGGCGGCTTCCACAATCTTTTTCGCCTTGTATTCCGCAGTATTCAAATGTTCGGCTTGGCTGTTTGGCTCGCCTCTGTCAAGTCCGTATTTTTCTCCGACTTCTTTCCAAAACTCCGTTTGGAGTGCGGCTAGCCTTCCGTCAAACAAGTCTTTTGCACACAGCTTGCCGTGGGTAATCGGTATAAGGTTCAAGTACATATGCGGGTTTGTTTCGTCCATATGCACGATAGCCGACAGTACGTTTTCTTCGCCATACTTGTCTTGAAAGAACTTAACGCAATCCCGAAAGAAAGCATACTGTTTTTCCCGTGTGGACACCTTGAAAAATTCGGGACTTGCGCCGAGTACAAACGATACGAGATAAACCGCGTCCGAGCGTACCTTGCGTTTCAAATGCAGTCCCGCAATTCGCTGTTCGATAACGTCCATATACCTTCCCGACGGAGTTACAATGTGGTAGTTGTCTTTTGTCCGCGAACTGTCTATTTGCGGATTGGTTGCCTCGTAAGTTTCGTCGCGTTCGTTTTCTTCTTCGACGTCTGTAACGGCATCCTTTTTTAATTTATTTAAGTTGCAAATGATATAAATAGTTTCGTCCTCCTAATGACTTAAAATTTTGAAGTGTAGCTCACTACACTTATTTCGCTTCGCTACATAAGTTTCGTTCGCCCTGCGGGGCTTTCGTCCACAGAGCAGAACACTTTGCTTACCGTTTGATTGCCGTATTAAGGCGGTCTTATTGTCATAGATTTACCTCCAAATTGCTGATTATTTATATCTTCGTCCACGCAAAAAAGAGTGGAATAGATACCGTAAAAAAGGCGCGAAAAAAGCCGCTGATAACTTCTTGTATCTGCGACTTCTAACCGTGTTTAGCAACGTATAATTGCTCTATGATGGTTGGTCATTCTATTAAGTTAGAGAGTTAATTTAAGTGCCGATTTCCGAAAAAATTGTACACTTATAAAAGCCTATCACGGCTCACGAATTTTGCGTACAATTAAAAAACCTACGCTCTATCCGTAAGCTAAGGCGCGGGCAGTTATACCGCCCAAAACCTTCCGCATTCTACAAGCAAACGCTTGTCGCGGAACTACTACCCTTTAAGGGTACTCCACCACAAACTACATTGTGGTAGTGTGCATTATATCACAAACTTTTGTTCGTTGCAATATGTTCACTTCCCATAAACTGGCAGTGAACTGTCTTTTTATAGGAAGTTTTGCCGAAAAGTAATTTGAAATAATGAAGAAAAATTTTTATATATGACTATATATGTCATATATTCTATGATATAATATAGAGGTGGTTTTGGATGCTGAATTCAAAGTGCATCCAAAATAGTGCCTTTTATAGCGTCCAAGCGATTGATTTTAGGCTTGATATATGCTATAATGTCCAATATAGGCAATTTTTAGTTGCATAGGAGTTGTGTATGGCAACAGCATTGACATCTAGCGAAGTATTGAAAAAGCTGAATTTGAGTAGATCTACATTCTATTACTTGCTCAAAAATAATATTGTGTCTATTCCTACGACCGAATCCGGCAGATATGTTTGGGATGATTCTGTAATAGCGGAGATAACCAAAGCATTGTCAGATAAGACGGTTGAAGTTGCAGAAGATACTCTTCCTAAGCCCAAAACAACAAGAATTAATAACCGTCGATACTTAGGCAATAAATATAAACTGCTTGATTTCATTCGTAGCACAGTTGCAAATGAATGTAATGGAATAAACACCGTTGCCGATATCTTTGCAGGAACGGGATCCGTTGCTTCTGCCTTTGCAGACAAAAAATTAATTACTAACGATTTTCTATACTTCAATCATATTTGTCATATCGCTTGGTTCGGTGCGGAAAAATATGATGAGTCCAAAATTGAACAGCTTGTTCAATTTTACAATGACATTACGCCGACGGAAGAGAACTATATGTCGGAAAATTTTGCCAACACATTTTTTTCATTGGAAGATTGCCGTAAGATTGGTTTCATCCGTGAAGACATTGACATTCGATTCAGTGCAAAAGAAATCAATGCGCGTGAACGCGCTATACTCATCACCTCACTTCTATATGCAATGGATAAGATAGCGAATACTTGCGGACATTACGATGCTTACATAAAAGGTGCAACGTATGATAGACATTTGGAATTAAGTGTTCCGCTTGCAAGCAACGACAATAATGAGAACAATCAATGCTATAATGAAGATGCTAATCATTTAGTTGAATGTATCGAAACCGATTTAGTGTATATCGATCCGCCTTACAATTCACGGCAATATTGCGATGCCTATCATCTTTTAGAAAATGTTGCAAGATGGGAAAAGCCTACGGTATCAGGCGTTGCCCTTAAAATGGATAGAAGCAACCTAAAAAGTGATTACTGCACGTCAAACGCTACAAAAGCATTTGAAGATTTGATTTCAAAGATAAAGGCAAAGTATATTCTTCTATCCTACAATAATATGGCAGAGAAAGGAAACAGCCGCTCTAACGCAAAAATAAGCGACGAAGATATAATGCGGATTCTTTCAATAAAAGGCAAAGTAAAAGTCTTTTCCGAAGGGTATAAAGCGTTTAGCGCAGGTAAATCCGACATCAAAGATAATGAGGAGCGGTTATTCCTCTGCGAATGTTATGACTATCAACAAAGAGAACTTATACAATCTCCACTCAACTATACAGGCGGCAAATTCAAGCTTTTGCCCCAAATACTTCCGCACTTTCCGCAAGATATAGATTGCTTTGTGGACTTATTCTGCGGCGGCGGCAACGTGGGGATAAACACCAAATGCAATAAAGTAATATTCAACGATAATAACTCTTTACTTCGATATATGTTTGGAACTTTTACAAATATGGATAAGCAAGCAACTTTTGAAGTAATTGACGGAATCATTGAAAGATACGGCTTGTCAAATACTGATAAGTACGGTTATGAATACTACGGTTGTAATAGTTCCGATGGACTTGCAAAATACAATAATCAAGCGTATCTAAGACTAAGAGATGATTTTAATCATACGACAAATGTTGATTATAACTATTATATCACACTCTATGTTCTAATCGTCTATGCGTTCAACAATCAAATACGCTTTAACCGCAAAGGCGCATTTAACTTGCCTCCCGGGAAGAGAGATTTTAACAGCAAGATGAGAGAAAAACTTTCCTCTTTCATAGACAGGCTAAAAAGCGGCGATTATAAATTTGAAAGTTGCGACTTCCGAGAGTTACCAAACGCCGATTGGGATGAAAAAACTTTTGTGTATGCCGATCCGCCTTACCTGATTACTTGCGCCACATATAACGAGCAAGATGGTTGGAATGAGACATTAGAAAGAGAACTACTGCAATATTTGGATGCTTTGCACGAGCGAGGAATACGATTTGCACTATCAAATGTGCTTACTTCAAAAGGCAAAACAAACCACATTCTTATGGATTGGGTAAATGCAAACATTGGACGGTATCGAGTTATTTATCTTGACTACACCTATTCCAATTCAAATTATCAAACAAAAGACAGAACTTCTAAAACTGACGAAGTTTTGATTGTGAATTATTAAGGAGATTCAAAAATGAGTGAAGTTTATTATTTCCAGAGATATTATACTAAGGAAAATGCTCATTCAAGTAATGCGTTGCTACTTTTAAAACGAGTATACTTTTATAGTCCTAAAATTTTTTATAAAGTTTTATCTAATTGGCTTGATTGCGATGAAAACAAGTTTTTGCCTTCGTTTATTGCTCAAGAAAAAGGTAACAATAGCGTTCCCGATTTTTGCATAAGACAAAATGGATTTGAGTTGATAGTTGAGGCAAAAGAAAAGAATAATGCCTTTTCGGAAAATCAAATAAAGCGCCATTTAAATTCTTTTCAATCAATCTCTGATGTAAAGATATTTATAGCTCTTGCCCCTGCATTTTCTGAAAGCGATAGAAAAAAGTTTGACTCTATTAATTCAATTAACGTTAACGTTATTGCTATAAACTATTTAGATCTTTATGAATCAATTAAAAATGTTTGCGATGACAGGCACGATTCGGAGCTTATTGAGCTTTTAGAAGAATATAGAGAATATTGTAACGAAGAAAATCTTATTGATGATACAGATAACACTATAATGGTGCGTTCAGTTGGCGACACAATTGATTTTAATGTAAAAGAAGAGAATCGTTTATATTATGATAAATTTGAACATCGCTATGAAGGGTTTAGATACTTAGCATTATATAATTCAAAAAGCATTAAGTATATAGGGAAAATTTATAAGGTAATTAAAGCCTATAAAAAAGAGAATGGCGAGGTAATAATGGATGGATTGGTTCCGCATAGCTGTTCTATAACTGATGACGAAAAAATCCGTGTCTTTAATGCTTTACATAATCAGGAACAGCTCTACGATAACACTCAAACTCCTCACTGCTATTTTTTAGTTGATAAATTTGAACAGGTTGAAAATTTTGTTAAGACTAAGAAATATGCACTCTTTGGCAGAAAAAAGTTTTATTTATCGCAGTTTGGACTACGCAAGAATTGTTCAGCTAAAGAAATTGCTGATAAAATGAAAAATAGAACTTGGGAAGAAGTTGAGAATAACTAAGGAGAAGTATTATGCCTGCATACAAAAGCTATTGCTGGTCACTTGGAACTACAAGTTTTAGAATGGTAGAATTTAATAGAAAAATTGAGGAGCAATTAAATCTTCTCAATAAGTTTTGGCATAAACCCGAATTTGCTAACGAGCAATGGAGTTCAAATAATACCATACAAACCGCTTACTATAATTTCATAAGAGAGCAAGGCTTTATCGAAGAAAAAGACGCTCCGCGAAAAGATAAGGACGCAAGGCAAAAAACTTCGGGCTTAGTTGACTTAGGAATTATCGACGATGAGCGTAGACTAACCGATGCGGGGCGCACGCTTCTTGCTATCGCAGAAAGCGGAAACTTTTCGAAAGAGAACATACTTCGTATTCCTGCCGACAGCTTTATCTATTTTAAGCAATTATTAAAATCATCTTGTCCTTTTGATGATGATAGCGTCCGTCCTTATGTTGTATTAGCATACATATTGTCCGAGATCGGCGAAATCAGTAAATCGGAATTTACATATCTTTTGCCGCTTGCTATCAATAAAGAGAAAACTGAGCGCTTAGTGAACTATATCAAAGCCATAAGGAGCAACGAGTCAACAATAGATGAGGCAATTGTCTCCGTTATTTCCGAAATGGATAACTATCAAGAAGCAAAAAAGATGCTCATTGAAGCCTCAACCATAGATGATGTCCTCATTCAAGAAATAGGTATGAATCGTAAAAGTCGGACTTATGATGTCCCCTATACGAAACTGTATTATACCTTACGAGCTTTTACCGCCACGCCAAATGATAATACAGCAGTTGATTTATTCAACGCTGTTGATAAAATTTCCGGTAGAGCGCGATTGTATTGGAAAATGTATCTTTTTAATTCCGTATCTCGGCATAGGCTTGAAAAGACAGGAATTAGAAATGTTAAAAGGAATAAAGTGATATTAACGATAAAGAATGAGAGTGCTTTCAAAGAGGAATTCTTTAAACTTTTACACCTCTTTAAAGCGAAGAGTTTGCTCGATGATTATTATGACTTGAATAAGCGTTACTTTAAGACGAGTGATACTATTGTTTTTCAAGATGATAAGGTCAGGTTTGATATTATACCAAATTGCTATTTCGCTTTGGTAAAAGACAGCTTGTTAGATTTGGCATTTTCAAAAGCTGATAATTTAGAGTTGGATTGCGGACTATCGGCGATTGGAACAGCTTTTGCTGTTACTCAAAAACAACTATTCAATAAAGCCGAAGAATTATACGGCGTACAAGTCCGTAGTATAATAGACATTCAAGACTTTGTTGAACAAGAAAGATATGAGCGGTTAAATCATATGATTGACTCGCGGTTTACGGATGACGTTCTTGTTAATCTTATGACGATGTTTGAAAATCGCAATGATAACGATATTCAAGCTATCGTTACAAACAATGCCGATGTGCCTACTATCTTTGAATATGTACTTGCAATTGTGTGGTATAAAATTTCGGGCAGACAAGGAAAAGTTCTTGAATATATGAACTTATCACTAGATGCCGACTTACTCCCCATTACACACGCAGCCGGCGGACACGAAGATATTACATACAAGTATTCCGCAACGGCAAACTATCCCGCCCATACTCTACTGATAGAGATGACATTAGCAAGCAAGACCAATCAACGCCGTATGGAAATGGAACCCGTTTCAAGACACTTGGGCGATTATATACTTACCCACCGTAATGAAGAAGCCTATTGCTTGTTTGCTACAACATTTCTTCACGTTAATGTTACATCCGATTTTAGAAGCAGAAAAACTACGCCTTATTACTCAATGGATGGATCGGAATTTGTAGACGGAATGAAGATTATCCCTTTCCAAACAAGTGAGATTAAAACAATAATACAAAAGAAACTAACCTACGCACAACTATACCATATCTTTGAGCATGCACACCAATCCAATATCGCGCCTAATTTATGGTATCAACATGAAATAGTGAATAAGATTTAATTCAAGGACAAAAGAGAATCACAAATGTTTTTAAAAAAGTTACAACTTGAAAATTTCAAATGCTATAAAAAGGCAACTATTCCTTTTAAACAACTATCTGTTATTGTTGGTGAAAATAACGCAGGGAAATCTTGTTTGATTGAAAGTTTACGACTCGTGTCAAAAGCTGCCCAAGCATCAAGAAAACGGATTTATAACTCTGTGCCGACAGAGTTTGAACTTCCCGCTAATATCAAAGGATTTGCTATTGATACTCAAAAATTGAAAATTGATCTACGAATAATTATATATTATTACAAATCAAGCAACTACGCAAAAATAACGGCATTCTTTGATAATAAAGCAAAAATAGAGATTTATCTTAATGAATCTCGTGCATTTGCTGTTTTATATGATACGGAAGGTAAAGTTATAAAATCTAAACAGCAAGCAGAAAAACTAGGGTTAGATTCAATGGCAATATTGCCTCAAATTGGACCAATAAGAGAGAATGAGAAGTTGCTTTCCTATGAAACAGTATCTGGGGATAAAGATACTTATTTGTCTTCTTTACATTTTAGAAACGAGATATGGATGTGGAAACAAGAATTTTTTGACGAATTTAAGCGAAATGCAGAAGATTCTTGGACCGAATTGCACATTGATCCCATAGAATATTCTCCCGTTGATTCTGACTATATTAGTCTGTTAGTTAAAGATAATGGTTTTACCGCCGAAATAGGAAAAATGGGCAATGGGCTTCAAATGTGGCTACAAATTATGTGGTTTCTTGCCAGATCTAAAGATTGTAAATTAATTATTCTTGATGAACCCGATGTGTATATGCATTCTGATATGCAAAGGAAAATCTTAGAACTTGTAAAAAACAAATTTGAACAAGTTATAATAGCAACACATTCACTTGAAATAATTTCAAGAGTTGATCCCGATAATATTCTAGAAATTAATAAAAAAGATAAAACAATGCATTACGCAACAGACTCTTTATCTGCACAAAAGATAATTGATGATATCGGTGGTGTACAAAATCTAGCCCTTTTAAAATTGGGGCGTACAAGAAAATGTCTTTTTGTAGAAGGTAAAGATTTAAAGTATCTCAATCATTTCAACGAAATTCTTTATGGCAATCAATTATATATACCAACTATCCCTTTCGGAGGTTTTAATAACATACCACGCGTTTATGGTACATCAAATCTATTTTATTCCGAAACTACAAATCAAATAAAATGTTATGCTCTGGCGGACAAAGATTATAGAGATCCACGTATTATAGAAAAAGTTAAAAATGAAGCTGCCGCCGAACACTTAAATCTCCATGTGTGGCAAAGAAAAGAAATTGAAAATTACTTGATTATCCCTCAAGTTCTTTTTAAATTTATACCGAAATCTTTTAGTATAACTTATGACGATTTTATAAGACAATTAGAAGTTCTACTAGACGAGCAACGCGATAAAGTCTTTGATGCCCATGCAAATCAATATCGTATAGATTGTAAAGAATTAGCCAACGGGCAACAATGGGATACTGCTACCTGCAATCAAAACGCTAGGACTTATCTAAAAGAGCATTGGAATACTTTAAATGACAAGATTGCTTTAGTCGGTGGCAAAGATTTTATTTCAGTATTAGCAAAGTATTATCAAGATAACTATAAAGTATCTATATCTATGCGAAAAATTTTAGAAGAAATCACCCCAGATGTTGTTTCCAACGAGATAATTCAATTTTTGAAACAATTTCAATAACAAAAGGACAAGTTATGAGAGCAGTAATTTATGCACGCTATTCAAGCGACAATCAGCGAGAAGAAAGCATTGAAGGGCAGCTTCGAGATTGCAACGAATACGCGAAATACAACGATATAGAAATTGTCGGGCAGTACATAGACAGAGCTTATTCGGCTAAAACCGATGACCGCCCCGACTTTCAGAAAATGATAGCCGACAGCAGCAAAAAGCTATTTGACGTTGTTCTCGTATGGAAATTAGACAGATTTGCCCGCAGTCGCTACGACTCCGCTTTTTACCGTTATACTTTACGCAAGAATGACGTAAAAATCATCTCCGTAAAAGAGAATATCTCGGACGGTCCCGAAGGTATTATTCTTGAATCGATGATAGAAGCTATGGCGGAATATTATTCCGCCAACCTCTCTCAAAACGTAAAGCGGGGATTCAGAGAAAACGCCTTAAAGGGTAAATGGAACGGCGGCTCGATTCCGTTTGGTTATAAGGTCATCGACCATCGGCTTGTCATAGACGAAGAATCCGCCCCTATCGTTGCACTCGCTTTCCAGATGTGCGCAGACGGAAAGACCGCAAAAGAAATTTTTGACTTTTTAAGATTAAAGGGACTTCGCCGTGCAGACGGAAAACTCATAGCCTATAACAGCGTTTTGTATATGCTTTCCAACCGTACATATATCGGCGAATATCGCCATTCCGGAATCGTATTAGAAGATGCTATCCCTGCCATTATAGATAAAAGCCTATTTGAAAAAGTTCAAAGCACGATACAGAAACACTCTATTGCCCCCGCCGCACACAAAGACGAAAACGACTATCTGCTCACAACTCATCTCTATTGCGGCAAGTGCGGCGCATTGATGACAGCTTATTCGGGAACAAGTCAAAACGGCAAAGCCTATCGGTATTATATCTGTAACCGTGCGCGCAAACATCTTTGCGACAAACATAAAGTCGATAAGAAAAAAATCGAGAACTTTATCGTGAACAAGACAATGGAATTCCTTCAATAGGACGAAATCATTGACAGGCTTGCCGATTTGCTCTACGGTTTGCAATATGAAGAAAACACCATACTTCCAATGCTTGAAAAGCAATTAGCCGAAAAGAAGAAAGAGATAGACAATATAGTAACGGCAATTCAGAAAGGCGTTGCTTCCGATACGCTGTTAGCACGACTTAACGAGTTGGAAAGACAGAAAAAAGCCTTTGAAGAACAGCTTATAAAAGAAAAAGCGACTTCTCCGCTGTTCACCAAAGAGCAATTCAAAATGGCGTTATATAATTTTAGGAAGATTGATACGACGACGAAAGATGGCAAGGCAAAACTGATAGACACCTTCATCGACAGAATTTATCTGTACGACGATCACTTGAAGATAATCTATAACATAAACGGTAAAGACGAAGACATTTCGCTTGAAGAATTGGAGAGTTCTAATTTAAAACAATGCGGTCAGCCATAGACACTATATATTGTAGGTTCAAATTAACGAACGCAATATATAGTGTTTTATTTTTTATCAAAAATGGCTGAAAACCCCGATTGGGGAGTAAATTTGGGAGTTTAGGTCTTAAAATCCAATTTTAAGTAGTCAACTTTTTCTGCTTCGCGCAGTTGAAACTCTTCCGAGTAATGAGTGTAAACGGTAGTCGTTATCGTACCCGTCAACGAATGTCCAGCCCAAATACTGACGACTTCGCTTAAAACGCCGCTTTCTTTACAGCGACTGACAAACGTATGCCTTAACTCATGGGAGTGGTGGTTCGGGAACAACCGCTTCATTGTAGTTTGCAACGTACTAAGGTTGACGCGCTTCGCCTTTTCGAAGTCGATATACGGCAATACTTGTTTCATCATCGGCGTAATAGGTATTTTGCGCTTTACAACGTTTTTACCCATACGCTCTTTGCTCGTTTCGCATTCGAGCCAAACGCCGTCAATCACGTTCAGGCTTGCAAGTTCGCTTCGCCTGAGTCCTGCGTACAACAGCACGAGAAAGGCGTGAGCTGTGTCTCTGTTAAGGTGTGCAAGACAATGATTGACAAGCTTCTTTTCTTCCTCGTAGGTAAACGCCGTTCCGACCTTGCTTTGGTAGTTTGGTACGACAACCTTTTTCATCGGCGTAGGGATGTTGTAGTCCTCCGCAATCATATCGAAGATGCAACGCAATAAGAGGAATAGTTTGTGCGCCGTACGCAGAACACCTTTTTGAACGTAGGTTAAAAGGAAGTTCTGCAACATACATCTGTCTATCTCTATTGCCTTCATTTCTCCGAATGTGGGCAGAATGTCGTGATTTAACAATCGTATGTATTCGGTGCAAGTCGATTGCTTTGTCGTAACCTTTTTAATGTTCAACCACTCGTCGGCGTATTCCGCAAAGGTCTTGTCCTTTTTATCGGATTTTTCGTCTTTGTGATTAAGTTTATCGATAAATTTCTGTTTGAGTTTAGTTAAATCTTTGGACGAAACTTCAATGTCGATTCCCTGTCTGTGGAATCTTGCTTCGTACACACCGTCTTTTCTTAAACGGTAGTGTACTATCAAATCGTTTGCCGCAAAGATATTTTTGAATTGTGTCGGCATCTGTGAAATCTCCTTTTTTGTAAATTTCAGCTCATTCCGACGATTTTCAACTTTACTCTTTTCTGCTATGGGAGCTAATCCCGCCAACACCTGCTTGTAAAGCTCATTTTGCTTTTTCAAAGCTTCAAGTAACTGCTGTACGGAATTGTCCGTTTGTATTGTGTTAGTTTGTTGTTTCAAGTATCCTTATTCGGACAAGTTTACGGAAATTATTTTTCCACGTCCTTATAGTTAAGAATACTATGTTCTCTTTTCAAAACTGTTTTCCTCCTAAATAATTATTTTTTGCAAGCGGAGGGAGCTGTCCGTCACTTTCCGTCTGCGGAATGTTAATACGATTATAGCGGTCCTTTTGAGTTTGTCAAGTGGTTACCGAAAATTTTTTGCCGTAGGCAAATCAAAAGTGGGTTTCCCACTTTTTGCTCCTCGAAGGTGGAAACATACCACCTTCCTTATCCTGCTTACCTTTTTTAGTAAAATCGTCCCACTTTTTTGGTGTAAAAAGTAATTGTCTTTGCTATGGTTTATCTCTTGAATGATACATATAACGATTGTCCCTTACAATTATCTCGACAACCATTATACGTATTAAATATGACAGATCTGGGCTTGTTTAAAAATTTTCCTGAAACAATTTTATACTTGAATGAATGTACATTAAAATTTTAGCTACTGTTCATCAGATTGGCCTCCTTTGTGATATTTGAGGATTCTCTCTCAATTTAGCATTATACAAAAGTATCTATGACGTATATTGTCATATTTAAAAAGTTTTCTTAATATTTTGTCATAAATATTTCCACTAAATAAGTAAGCCGCCGACGGAGTTCAGTCGGCGGCTAATGCTATTTAAACCTTTTTAATCTTCTGTTTCATAATAGTAGGAATAGTCTATGCCTTTCATAAACATTTCACGGTTATCAATTTCGTCCGTAAGCGCACCGCTGATAAGCGCAAGAATATCGGTATAATCCACAGGGCTTTTCTGCATTGCTGTAAGATACGCTCGCTTGTCTATCTTGCTCCAATCTACACACTTCCGCAAATTCTTTTTCAAAATCAGGTCAAGCCATATTCTCGTGCTTCTGCCATTGCCTTCCATAAAGGGATGAGCGATGTTCATTTCTACATACTTCTTAACGATGTCTTCAATCGTATCTTCCGGCATCTTATCAATGATTGCAAGATTTTCTTTCAGATACATTGACGGTGCAAATGCAAAGCCGCCTTTTGCAATGTTTAAGCCGCGAATTTTACCCGCAAAATCGTATAGACCGCCGAAGATAAATCCGTGAATTTGTTGTAACCCTTTCGTAGTACCTACTTCGATTTCGTCTATCAAACCGTTTTCAAACAGTTCGTAAGCCTTCTGTTTACTTTTTTCGTCTAACGTGCTTCCGATTCCCTTTACCCATCTGGAAAAGTTCTCTTTATTCTTTGCGGGAATAAGTGCGGTAATAAGAGTAACGCCGTTTTCGTCCACGACGTCTGTAAGGTAAGACTTCCCGTCGTTTGCCTTCAATTTCAGTTGTTTGCAAATTGCAATCAACTGAGTATTTCGGCGTTTCATCGTTGCCCAATAAACACGTGGATTACTGCTTTTCGTCAAGGCTTCGGCAATATCCATAGCACAAAACCACCATTTGGAAGTATCGTCATCCCAAACGGCCCTCACGGGAATATCTTCAAAAAATCTGATTGACGTCTTTATCATTGTAATTCAATCCGTGCGCTTTTTATCTATTCTACCACAAAAAATAGATTCTTGCAATCTGATCAAACGCATTTCCAAAGAAGATGTTTTTCTGCCTTTATTGACAATAGGCTCTAATTATGCTATAATATGTTATAATTTGATAGGTATATTATGGAATTCTCAAAATTCTGCCTTGAAACAAGGCTAAAACTCAATTTAAGTCAGGAAATGTTGGCGAGAAAGCTCGACGTTTCTTTTGCTACAATCAACCGTTGGGAGAACGGCAAAGCCCTTCCCCAAAAGCTGACTCTATACCGTTTTGAAAAGTTCTGCGAAGAAAACGGAATAGAGTTTGTCGCAAATTTGACACTCTGAAAATTTAACGTGTGAGGAAATTATTATGGCTACGAGTAAGAAACTTGAAATTATATACTACAACGGACAACCCGACGGTGTGCGTTCAGTCCGTCGTCATTTGTCTACGATTACTACTTATGTTATACCGCGTCCTTTGCTTTCCGAAGCCAAGAAGATTTCAGGAATTACAAGACCTGGCATCTACTATCTGATTAACGAAAATGACGAAAACAAGATTGCGCAAATCTATATAGGGCAGACGCGCAACGGAATTACGCGCCTTGATGACCATAACCGTTCCAAAGATTTCTGGAATAAGGCGATTATGTTTCTTGCCGACAACAAGACCTTTTCTCTTGATATGATAAGTGGGCTTGAAGAATACGCCATTATTAAAGCTCACGAAGCAAAGCGTTATAAGGTCGAAAATTCAGTTAAGCCTAAATATGAGATTGACGAATACGACCTCCCCTCTATCGAAGAAGTCTACGATGAAATTCAGTTCGTTATGGCAACGCTCGGATATAAGATGAATAATGCAAAAAAGAACGAAGATCAACGAGAAGTACTCCACACTACTCGTAACGGAATTACAGCTTATGGGGTATATACCGGAGATAAATTTGAAGTACTTGAAGATTCCGAAGTCGATATGAAAACCAAATGCCTTGAATGGCAAAAAATTCAACTTCAAAGACAAAACGCTTTAAAAAATGGTGAAATTGTTGAAAAAAATGGAAAATACATATTAAAGGTTTCAGTGTCATTTTCTTCACCTAGTGCTGCCGCAGCTTTCATTTTGGGGCACAATGCCAATGGTTGGATATCGTGGAAAAACAAAGATGGAAAAACATTAGACGAAATTTACAGAAAATAAATTAAACAGAATTATTCCGCTTATACAGAAAAACGAAAAACATAATATGGAAGAGAATTTATTTAACAAAATTTTGACCCGAGTTCACGCAGATGAAATCACCACTTCAAATTTCTATAAAGACGAAGAGTTTGAGAATTTTATTGAAATTCTTAACGAAGACATAGGAAAATTTAAAAATTATACTTATGACGGCAGAGCTCAAGACTTGATATTTAAGGGATTAAAAAAGTTTAGTCCCCTAGCTACTAAATATGGTCAATTTCTAAAGTATTTGGAAGTTGAATTCGATAAGTTAGTTGTACCTTGCATCATTTTAATACCTCTGAATTTTTTAAATGATAATGTTTTGAAATCTGATTTATCTCTCACCGACAACATAAAACTATTTAAAACTGAGAAAGCAAATACAGTTCAAAAGCTAAAAATATCAAAGAAAAAGTCTGCTTTAGAAAAATATGTTGAAACAACTATATATGCAAAATTACTGAAAGAACATATTTTACTTGCAAAAGATAAAAACTTTTTTAACTTTCCTATATTAGCGATTAATATTAACTGTATCGATTATCAGGCTGACAATGAATCTTCCATCATAACAGAAGCTACATATAGTTTTATCAGAATGTTAGATTATTCTTCGCCCCGAGATGGATATGGGTGGGGAATATTGGATCAAGATAAACTTCCGACTAGGTTGTATGGTGTTTATTATAACGAAGTTGGAACATCTCCAAAAGCTCCGTACAATAACGGATATGGTTATTCAGGGCGTTTTAAGTTTTCGCCCTATTTGGATATTAACTCAACTGAATTTATTAAACAAATTGACCTTTTCCGTGATTTGCTTGTTAAATTTTGTAATAATTGTTTTTTAGATAAACGAAAGATAGACAAAAAGACAGTCTTAAAAATTGAAAAATGGCAAAAAGCAGTTCTTTTATATAATACCGCTTATGAGTTTGCATCAATAGAAAAATATGATGAATGCCTTTTACAGCAAATTATAATTTTAGAATTATTGTTTCTTGGAAATTCGGAACATAACAAGCGGGTTGCATTATGCGATAAAATAACTCCTTTCATGGAGAATAATTACGGCGCAGATTCCGACGCCATAAAAGAAGTTATAGAAAATGCTTATAAAAAGAGAAACAAGTTTGTACACGAAGGGCAAAGCATTTGTTACAACTTTTCTACATTTAAGTCGTTAAACAGCCATCAAGGTCTTATACGAGGCATGAAGCCTTTTGCTTATGGTGGCGGAGATATCCCGATAGATAACATTAAACTTCTGAAAAATTTATTTGTTCTTATAGGCAAAATTATTACGAAGTATTGACATTACAGAAATAAAAATTAGGAGAAATTATTATGGCAAAGGATAAAGAAAAAACAGTATCTTTGGAAGATGTGCTGTGGGATTGCAGAGTCTCTTTACGTGGCGTTGGTAGTCTTGATAAAAACAGAGATGCTGTTATCAGTCTTGTATTCTTGAAGTTCGCAGGAGATAAATTCAAAAAATGCCGTGAACAGATTATTAAAGAATATGGCGACATTCCCGCTTTCGTGGAAAAGCCTTCGTTTTATAATGCTGAAAATGTATTCTATCTGAAAGAAACCGCTCGTTGGACGTATATAGTAGACCACGCAAGCCAAAACGATATCGCCGTAATAATCGACCAAGCAATGGCTGATATCGAGAATGACAATCCCTCTCTTGCCGGTGCTTTATCAAAAAATTTATTCTCCACGCTCGGGGCAGATAAAAACAAAATTAAAGGTTTGATAGACAGTGTAAATCGTATCGACGAAAAGCGGTTCCACGAAGAAGATTTGATAGGCAGAGTATATGAATACTTCCTGCAAATTTATGCTGCCTCGGGAACGAAAGAAGACGGAGAATTTTATACTCCTGCAAGTATTGTTAAACTCATAGCTGAAATAATAGAGCCTTATTACGGCGTTGTTTATGACCCCTGTTGCGGAAGCGGTGGTATGTTTGTTCAGTCAATGAAGTTTGTAGACAAGCATAACGGAAATCGCGATAAAATATCGGTTATCGGACAGGAAAGCGTACAAGAAACTTGGCGTCTCTGCAAAATGAATCTCGCTATCCGCGGCATTGCGCATAACCTTGGTAAAACCAACGCTTCAACGTTTACTGACGACCAGCACAAAGATAAAAAAGTTGACTATATAATGGCAAACCCTCCGTTCAACCTTAAAAATTGGAGAACGGAAAACGAACTTATAAATGACGCTCGTTGGAGCGGTTATTGTGAAACGGCCCCTCGCGTCTCTAATGCTAACTATGCTTGGATTCTGCACATGATTTCCAAGCTTGATGTAAATCACGGAATTGCCGGCTTCTTACTTGCCAACGGTGCATTAGGCGATTCAGACGATGCTGAAATCCGCAAGAACATATTACTTAAAGATAAAGTTGAAGCGATAATTGTTTTACCCCGAGATATGTTCTATACAACTGATATATCCGTTACACTTTGGATTATCAACATGAATAAACGCGCAGGAACAGTAAACGGCAGGAAAGTTCGTGACAGAAGCCACGAAGTATTGTTTATGGATTTGCGCACTTGGGATAACAATATAGAAGAAATCACTATTGATAAAGGCAAGAAAAAGAAAAAAACCGTACTTACTGACGGCCAGATTGCAAAAATAAAAGAAATATATACAAATTGGCAAAGCGAAGATAGAACGCTTTATCGGGATATACCAGAACTCTGTAAATCGGTAAAAGTAAATAACAGCGATTTAACAGACGAAGAGATTAAAAACAATGTTGTTACTATTGAAAAGCAGAATTATGCTCTTATGCCCAGCAAATATATCGAGTTTATAGACCACGACTTGGATATCGATTATCACACTGAAATGCAACGCATCCAAAAAGTAATGTCAGAAGTCATAAAGCAAGAATGCGAATCACAAAAGTTATTGTCTGCCGCTTTCAAGGGGATTGGCTATGGAATTGACTAAATATAAATTAGGGGAGCTTATTGAACTTTCCGAAGAAAGAAATTTTGATGGGCAAATTACAATACATTCAGTAAGAGGTATATCAACAAAAAAAGAATTTATTGAAACCAAAGCCGATATGGACGGTGTAAGTTTAAATAGTTATAAAATTGTTTATCCAAACTTTTTTGCTTTTGTTCCTGACACATCTCGAAGAGGTGATAAGATTTCATTGTCTATAAATAAATCAAATAATGTTTTTTTAGTGTCATCTATATCGATTGTATTTAAAATAAGCAGAACCCATATTTTACTGCCGGACTATCTATTCATGTACTTTAATCGTCCTGAATTTGATAGATACTCTCGCTTTAATTCTTGGGGGTCGGCAAGAGAAACTTTTTCATGGGAAGAAATGTGCGATATAGATATTGTCCTGCCACCTATTGAAATTCAGAAAAAGTATGTTGATGTTTACAATTCAATGGTTGAAAATCAAACGGCATACGAAAAAGGTCTTGAAGATTTAAAACTTGTTTGCGACGGGTATATAGAAAATTTGCGCCGTAATCTACCTTGCGAAAAAATCGGTAATTATATTAAACAAAGTGATGACCGTAATGATATTGGACTAACAGTAGATTATGTTCGCGGAATAGCCACCTCTAAAGAATTTACTTCTACAAAAGCAGATATGGAAGGTATTGATTTACATAACTACAAAAAAGTTTCACCCAAGTCTATAGCATATGTTCCCGATACATCACGTCGTGGAGATAAAATCTCACTTGCGCTTAACAATTCTAACGATACTTATCTTGTATCATCAATTTCAATAGTATTTGGTACAAATCAAAAAAAGTTGTTACCAGAATATTTAATGCTATTTCTTATTAGAAGTGAATTTGATAGATTCTCTCGTTTTAATTCTTGGGGCTCTGCAAGAGAGGCTTTTGATTGGTCAGAAATGTGCGAAGTAAAAATACCTATTCCAGATATACAAATTCAAAAATCTATTGCAGATATATATAATCAATATATAGCACGCAAAGAAATAAGCGAAAAACTAAAAACACAAATCAAAAACCTCTGCCCTATTCTAATCAAAGGTTCTTTAGAGGAATCATTAAGTTAAATATATATGAGAAAAATTACTGAAGTTACCCGTCGGGATTTAATTGACATTTTAAAAAATGGGTTTTGGATTGAATACGACATACCGATATATGATAGAGAAAAATGCGTATATGTAACTGGATATGATGTTAAAATACCAATCTATGGACGTTCTAATGAAATAGACTTTTTGACGAGACTGTATGATTTGGAAAATATGCCGTCTACTGATCCTCGGTTTCCCAATGCGATAGGAGATATTTGGCAACATACAGTTAATAACGATGACTGGGATAACTACTGGTATTTTTCTGATTATCGGTTTAATTTGTCGAATGGAAACGAGGATGCTCCTTTATTGAAATTTCTTTGTGAAATGTTACACCCAGCAGTTAGAGATGAAACTCAACCTTGGAGGGAATATTTAAAAAAATTTAATGAATTGTTAAATGTAGACGGTTACGAGCTTTACGAAACGAAGCACATTTCAGGGCGCACAGTTTACAACTTTCGTGAAATAGATCATATAGAAACCGATTCTCTCATTGAACCAGTTTTTGCAGAATTAAAACCAATAGGCAATGGCTCTTATGCAAATGTCTATAAATACTATGATAAACGATACGATAAATGGTTTGCATTAAAACGCGCCAAGAAAAATTTAGATTCAAAAGAAATATTGCGTTTTAAACGTGAATACGACGGCATGAAAAAATTACATTCTCCTTATGTCGTGGAAGTATATAATTATGACGAAATAAAAAGTCAATATACTATGGAATTGCTTGATTGTACTCTTGAAAAATATATCAATGAGCAAAACTCCACTCTTGATGTTAAGCAACGCAAAAAGATAGTACTACAGTTATTTAATGCCTATGAATACATTCATTCGCAGGGTTTGTTACATAGGGATATTTGCCCGAAGAACATTTTAGTAAAACAATATGACGATGTATTAATTTTAAAAATTTCAGACTTTGGACTTGTTAAAGAAACTGAAAGCGAACTCACAAGTGATAGTACTGAAATTAAAGGATATTATAATGACCCCACATTAAGAATTGAGGGTTTTAAGAATTATGAATTACTACATGAGATTTATGCTTTGACTCAAGTAATCGTTTATGTAATGACGGGAAAGTCAAATTTCGATAAAGTTACTGATGCAAATTTGAAAAAATTCCTACAAATTGGAACTAATCCAAATAAAACTAAAAGATTTCAATCCCTTCAAGAAATGAGAGTTGAATTTTATAAAATGCAATTGTGAGATAGAAATGGAAACAAATGAGTTAAATAAATTTATAAAACACTATTTAGAAGATGATAATACCCATAGCGCAATTATGCTTACTGCCCCTTGGGGAACGGGAAAAAGTTATTATTTACAAAATGAACTTATTCCATTTATAGACTCCGACGACCAGAAGAAATGTATAGTCATTTCATTGTATGGGCTTAAGGAATTGCAAGAAATAAGCAAGAGCATATATTTAGAAGTTCGAGCAAAAGTAATTGCAAAAAAATCTGAAAAGCTGAGCGCAGGAAAAATTATTGGTAAAACAATTATTAAAGGTGTTGCAAGTTTTTTTGGCGTTGATTTGGATATATCACAAGAAGATTTAAATAAGCTTTATGAATCCATAGACTTATCGGGCAAGCTGATTATTTTAGAAGATTTAGAGCGTTCACAAATAGATATAATTGAAATACTCGGCTATGTAAATAATCTTGTTGAACAAGACGGTGTAAAGGTTTTACTAGTTGCTAATGAAAAAGAGATATTAAAATATGAAGAACAAGAAGTTAACGATGCTACTTCCAAGAATAACGGCAAAAAAACTATTAAAGTCTTGACGAAAGATTCGGAAAAGTATCTCGAAGTAAAAGAAAAAACAATTAGTGATACAATCCATTTTTATGGGAACACTAAAAATTCTATTACAAATATATTAAGGGGCTTTAATAATCCAATCTTAAAGTCGTTTGCAAACGAAAACGATACATTAAACAGATGTGTAATATCTTTGGAAATTTATGAAGAAATTATGCGAAACAATAACATTCAAAGTGAAAATTTAAGGGCGTTCATTTATGCTTGTCAAAAAACTTCTGATATGTTTGACTCAGTTGATAATAAATTGAATGTAGAATTTGCAAAAAAGTTATTTATGTCGATAATTGCTTTTTGTTTGAGAAAAAAGAAAAGAGATAATATTTTGTGGGGTAATAATAAATATATTTATTCAAGCGATTTAGGTACATCAAAATATCCGCTATTAGATTATTGCTATTATTTTATTTGTGTACAATATAATTACCCCAAAGAATTAAAAACTGCTGAACAAAATTTTATAGAGCAAAGAGTCTTAGAAGAACAACAAAAATTAGCAAATGTAGATATTGAGATTATTTATAGCTTTTATAACCGAAAAGAACTAGAAGTAATTCAAGCTGTAAAAAACATTAAAGAATTACTTAAAATTAATAAAATCATTGATACTTCTCAATATGGCAAATTAGCAAATTACATAATAGCCATTAAAGAAGCTATCGGTTGTGAAGATGATATTGATGAATGCAAGAAACTAATGCTTAAAAATCTATTAGCGGTAAAAGAAGATATTACAAATAGAATATCTTTCCACGATGGTTATGAGCTGAACGGAACTGCAAAAGAAGAATTTAATGACTTTAAGCAAGAAATGCTATCTGCCTTAAAGCAGAAGCAAAAGGATCCATTTAATTTTGATTATTCTATATATAGACTAGGTAACTTTTGCGAACAAATATATGAAAAACGAAGCGAGTACATTTCAAATCACGTTTTCGCTCGCAAAGTTAATAATGACAAACTTATAGAATTATTAAGTCAGTGTAATGCCTTACAAATTTCTGAAATTAGAGGAATGTATCTGCACGTATATTCATTTTCAAATATAAATGAATATTTTATGGAAGACAAAGATACTCTTATTGAATTAAAGCAGAAAATTGAGAATTTGGTTAAAACGAGTACCAAATTCGACAAAATACAGATTATGCAATTAAATTGGTTTATAAAAAATTTAGAAGGAATAATTGATAGATTACAGGAGAACAATTAATGGACTACCATTTTACCAAAGGACAATTTAATGAAGCGGAGCTTGAAAGTGCAATAATAGAATTGTTCAAAAATCAAGAATATGATTATATTCATGGAGATAGTATTCACCGTAAATATGAGGACGTATTACTTGAATATGATTTGCGTGCTTATTTGTCTGAACGCTATGCGAAAGAAAGCCTTACAGAAAGTGAAGTACATAAAATTATTAATCGCATAAAGCTCGTCCCTTCAACTCCTCTTTATGCAGGGAATCGAGAAACGTTTTGGCTTATCAACGAAGGTTTTGACCTTGTAAGGGATGACCCTGATAAAATTGCGTTACATATCGATTTTATTAATTTTGATTCTCCTAAACAAAACAAGTTCAAAGTTGTAAACCAATACTACGTTAAGGGCGAACACTTACGTTGTCCTGATATGCTTGTGTTTATAAATGGTATTCCTATGGCAATTTGGGAATTCAAATCTGCTATAAAAGAAGACACTACTATTCACGACGCGTGGAAACAAATTAATATAAGATACAACCGCGATATTTCTAAACTGACGAAATACTGCTTTCTTTCCGTTATCTCTGACGGAGTGAATACACGGCTTGGAACTATCTTTACTCCTTATAAATTTTATTTTTCTTGGAATAAAGCAAACGAACAAGATACAGTTTCAAACGGTATAAGCTCACTTTTTACTATGGTAGAAGGCGTATTCGCAAAAGAACGCATTATTTCCATCCTGCGTGATTTTATTTTCTATCCCGATAATAGCGACAAGGAAGAAGCTATCATTTGCCGTTATCCGCAATACTTTGCTGCAAATAAAATGTTGCAAAGTTTAAAGAATCACAAAAAGCCGTCCGGAGACGGCAAGGGCGGAATTTATTTCGGGGCTACCGGATGCGGAAAAACATATACTATGCTGTTCTTATGCAGAATGTTAGCACACAGAGACAGTGCCGCTTTCGGCAATCCTACTTCACTTATCTTGGTTGACCGTGAGGACCTAGATAATCAAATATCGGAGTTGTTTGAAAGAGCAAAAAGATTTTTAAGCGATAAAAATGTTCGCAGCATTGAAACCAGAAAGGATTTGCATGATACATTAATTGTTAATCAAAGCGGCGGCGTCTATATAACTACTATTCAGAAATTCTGCGAAGATACCGGCCTTTTATCGGAAAGAAATAATATTTTCTGCATTTCCGATGAGGCGCACCGCACACAATTGAGTATTGGCAATAAACTTAAAAAGACTGAAAAAGGTCTAGTAAATACATACGGATTTGCACAATATCTGCGTTGGAGTTTTCCTAACGCTACCTATTGCGGATTTACAGGTACGCCTATTGACGAGGCTATTGCGGTATTTGGAGATATTGTTGATAGCTACACTATGAAAGAAGCCAGTGATGACGGTATAACTGTCCGCATTTCCTATGAACCCCGTCTCGCGCGGGTTATTCTATCAGAGGAACAGGCGAAAGAGATTCAAAAGTATTACGATAAATGTGCTGAAGAAGGTTCAACGCCCGAACAGATTGAAGAAAGTCAAAAGGCTATGTCCAAAATTTCTGCTATCCTAGGACATCCCGATGTATTAAAACGGTTGGCAAAAGATATTGTAGAGCATTACGAAAATCTTTGTAATGAAAAACCTAATATAGTTCAAAAAGCAATGATTGTTTGTGCCGATAGAATTCTGGCATATAAATTATTGCAAGAGATTTTGAAAATCAGAAATGATTGGGGTAAAGCAAGGAAAGCTGAAGACGAAAGCAAGCTTACAAAAGAGCAATTGGACAAGCTTAAGGCATTGCCTAAAATTAACCTTGTTGCAACGCAAGGCAAAGATGATGAGAAAAAGCTTTACGACCTTTGCGGTTCTAAGGCTTATCGGCAAATGCTTGATAAACAATTCAAAGATGACAATTCCAATTTCAAAATCGCTGTTGTTGTCGATATGTGGATTACAGGCTTTGACGTCCCTTCGCTTTCTGTTATGTACATAAATAAACCTTTACAGAAACACACGCTTATCCAAACTATTTCAAGAGTCAATAGGGTTTTTGAAGGCAAAGAAAGAGGACTTGTAGTTGATTATATTGGCATTAAAAACGATATGTTGGAAGCCGTTAAAAAATACGGAAGCCCGCAGGAAAGTCCTATTGACGAAATTAATATTTCATTAGGAATATTCCGAAATCATCTGTCAATGTTGGATGATTTGATGATAGGTTTCAATGCAACCCGCTATTATACTGGTAATTCTCTTGAGCGCTTATATTGCTTAAATGATGCAGCCGAATATGTACAGCTTAATAAGGAAATGCAAACGAGATTTATGGGGCTTTCAAAACGTTTGAAAGGTGCTTATCAGATTGTGTTCCCTACAGGAGAACTAACTGAAATCGAAATATCCAAGGCACAATTTTATCTTGCTATCCGTTCAATTATTTACAAGCAAACTATCGGCGATGCGCCTGACGCGGAAGTAATGAATAGCATTGTAGAGGAAATGGTAAAACAAGCAATAACATGTACTGGCGTTGAAAATATAATTGACGAGAATAAATCTGTCGACTTATTCAGTGAAGAATTTTTAAAAGAGCTGGATGCAGTTAAAATGCCTATTACAAAGTTCAACGCATTAATTAAGTTATTGCGAAAAGCTATTGTTAGTTATGGCAAAGTCAACAAAGTAAAATCGTTAGTATTTGACGAACGCTTAAAGCGCGTTGTTGATGCCTACAACAGCAGAGATAAACTTACATTTGCAAGTGAAGTTGTTGCCGATTTTATGGACGATTTATGTAATCAGCTTATTGATATCTTCAATGACTTGAAAGAAGACAAAACATCTTTTGAAAAATTAGGAATTACATTTGAAGAAAAAGTGTTTTATGATATTTTGGTAAAAGTACGCGATACTCACGGCTTTGAATATGAGGATGAAAAATGCGTGTCGCTTGCCAAAGAAATCAAAAAGATTGTTGAAGACAAAACACAATATGCAGATTGGTCTACTCGCTCTGATATAAGAAACAAATTAAACAAAGAGTTGACTGTTCTTTTGTATAAAAACGGTTACCCTCCCGAATGGGACGAAGAAGTTTTTGAAAAAGTAATGGAACAAGCGGAAAATTTTAAGAAATACAACGGAGACTAAATAGAGTCAAACAATGTTTTATAAAAAATCAGTGGTAATAAAAATATACAACCACTGATTTTATTATGCACTCAATACAAACATATTTTGTTTTTTATCTATTAAAAAACAGATAAAATATATAAACTAATATTCAAAGCAAATCCCTGATATAATCTATTGCATCAAAGTTTATCTCGCTCGTGTCAACATCGATTAGATAAGGAATTTGAATAACCGTATCACCTACATTCATCTTAACTGGTGAATCTGCTCTTTTTAATAGATTAATTACAAAACACTTTGCGCCGTTAATTCTACTTAATTTGGCTTCTATTTTTTTTACATACTCGTCATTATCTTTTATAAATTTGTCCCAATGTTTAAAATCAAAATAAATATTTCCTTTTTTGTAATCAAAAAATTCATAAAAACTACATTCAAGATTTTCTAAATCAAATCCAAGTTCTCTTTCCAAAATGAATTTTCCAACTATTTCGCCTAAAGCACCTAAATAAACTTGTTGATATAAAGAAGGATTCATAATATAATGCGCTTTCTTAAATGATGTTGCATACCCATTTTTTTCAAAATATTCTTTAACATGCGCTATAGACAGTATTATGGGTAATTCACACGCATCTTCTGAAATATATTCCATATTATTGTTCGAAGACAAACGTAAATCTATAATATTATGGTTTTTATCTTTTTTATAGGTATAACCTGAGACTTTATCATCAAATTTAAAATAATATGCTTCATATTCTCCCGGATTTTCACAAGTTGGATTGTGCAAAACAAAATCCCTTAAATTTTGCCACTTAGTAATATTATAATTCGAATATTTCACATAGTGGGCTGCTTTTGTAATATCTTTGTATGCATCTTTACTTTGTTGTGAAAAGTTTTGCAATAAATCTTTAGGGAATGGAGGATTTAGCTTAATATCTAAAAGTGCTTTAAATTCTTCATTCATTAATTGAGGACAATCTTTTACGCATGCTTCTTGAATCCGTTCAACCACTTCATAATCTGCGTATACATAAATATTTTTGTTTTTATTCCTGCATCTGCATATTCTGCCAACTGCTTGTTCAGAAATTTTTAAAGTATTTAAATTTAAATCACCATTTCTTGAATAGAAAATATTACTTTCGCCAAAAAATGTTTTTCTAAAAGCATTAGAAATGTTACTTTTCATTTGATAATACGTTAAATGTTTATTCTGATATAAATATTCTTGTTGAAATAAATATTTTGACAAATCATCGTATTTACTTTCGCTATTAAATTGTAACATCTGGATTAAGTTAGTAGGTGTTAAAAGGTAGATGCCCTCAAAATCTTTTGTTCCTCTTAAATCATCAGGATCCATGACCATACGTTCTTTTTGAGAATCAGGTATAGAATATTGAATATTCTTTCCTGAACCTATCGTCTGATATGTTGTAATGACGAACACTCTTTCACCGTTTGATAATTTTTCTTTCAAATCTGCAAATTTATAGTCAAAATCCTGAGAATTAACTATTTCAGTTTTGATATCAGAATAATTATTTTGTGACTTCAAATCATTGAACATTTCGTCTAATCTGTCAGAATCGAGGTCTTCACCAGATTTAGGGAACCGGTTAATAAAGGCTATAAAAGAATAAATATTATTTTCAAAGATTTCTTTATAAATATAAGCTAATTTTAACTCAATTAAAAAATAATAGTTTTTTGTCTTTTTGCAATTTAATATTTCTAAATATTTATTTTTTAATTCGTTCTTAAACAATAGATTTATAAATTCGATACAGAGTTCTCTATCCGTAAAGCAATTAAAATTGTCTATAATTTGAGTATGAATTTGATATTGTCCCTTTAGTTTTTCTAATAAGTTATTAAAAGATACAGCTATCCTCTCTTGGTCCTCGGGAACAATTTCTATTAATTTATCTTTTAGCTTATTTTTTAAATACTTGAAATCATAATTTCCTATGCATGTATTAACTTTTGCAGTTGCCGAAATACCCACAACTAATGCATTGTTGACAAGCCTGATTACGGCATCTTCTGGGGTAGTGGGGAAATTGTAATTACGTACTATGGATTTAATATCGTGATAATTGCTGTCTTCTATTTCAGTAAAGTTAAATCCGCGCCTCATTTCATCATCTTTTTTAGGCTTACTAAAAATGAAGTCGCCTCTTTGTATTTTAGAATATATGAATTGCTTTTGTTCTTCTTTCAAATTCAAAGCATCTAAAACCGTAAATATTGCCTCTTCGACCTTATACTTTGTTTCATTACTATTTTTACCTTCATTTTTATAATACAGATAATTGTTATAAATATAAAATAGGGCCTCGATAAATCCGTCAATACAGTATTCCACATCACGCAAAACCTGATTTATTGGCATAGATTCTTGGGTATATTCTTTTGCTCTTAAAGATAAGGAATCAGCTTTTTTATCAAGTTCTACATAAATAAATTTTTTAGAGTTATCTTTAAAAACATTAAAATATTTACCGTCATCATATAGAAATGCTCTGCCATCAGCGAAATCTACGCTTTTCAATAAATATTTTAATTTGTGCTTATCATATACTTTTGCAAATTCTTCACCCCAATGCTTATAATGCCATTCAGGTTCATGCCATTCTCCGCTTTCAACTTTTTTCTTGTGATATTCCGAAGTGCGCAGTAGCCCCTTTGGTAATACTATGTTATCTAACGCAAAATGGATATCGAGAAAAAGACTAATTAAATCAGTCTTATTCTTTAAGCCATCTTTTACTATTTGTTGTAATAGAGTATCTTTGGTTGAATCAAATTCATCTATAAAAACAATTGAGTCCTTCGTAATCTCATCATTATAAGCATAAAAGGGGAGTCTACGAAAAGTATCTATTGGAGAAATAAATTTTTTTGTTGTCAAAAAAATTACCTTATATTTTTCCAAATCACAGATGGGATACAAATACTTTAACCAACCGTTACCATCTATGAATTTATTTTTATCTGCTATAGATTTGTTGGATAGAAAATTACTTTTTATGAAATCTCTAAACTTGCGTTCTGTATCTAAAGAAATTTTATCTTTTAATGCTGTTAAGCTATTTCTTAAACCGTAGTTATTTTCATCTTCTTTTAATGAAGCTTGAATTGCTTGGTAAGCCTCAATATCCTTTTTTAAATTTTTATATTCTTTGCTACTTGTTATTTCTGTATTATCAATTTTAGCATCAGAAAATCGCTCCAATATGTAGTCAATTGTAGCTTTAGCTTGAAAACATTTTTTCTTTTCTTCCTCACCTAATTCAGCCAATAATGTCGAGACAGGTAAATTAGTTTTAAGGTTTGTTACAAAAAATATCTTTTTTACTTTTGAATATAATGGAGAACCTGATAAAAAGTCTTTTATAATTTCTAATACAGAAGTGGTTTTACCAAAGCCAGTGGGAGGGTCAAGCAAAAACAATCCGTTGCTGTTGGCTTCAATTATGTTTTCTAAAGTCTGCTTCATTGGTTTACGTTTCAAAAAATTCCTTTTGAGTTATTTGTTATTTCTAACACTTTGCAAGTGTGGGTAGATCAAATTCTGTTATATTTCTTTAAGACGTCTAATCTTACTTTTTCAATATTGTCACTAAGTTTAGCTAACCTATTATGATCGTTTTCTAATCTTCGCAACTGCTGTAAAAAGTTTTTATCATATAAATTGCCTTTTGAATAAACAAACTTTATATATGCTTTATGTGCCCAATGGTTTCTGATATCTCTTATTTTGTCGAGTAAGTCATAATCACCTGTCGATAAATGAGGATTACCATCACTATTATCTAAATCTTCAAGTTTCTTAAGTACGGGGCCTAATGGATTGTCTTCAACTTCTTGAAAATTCTTGTTAAAATCTCCTTTAAGCATACCGGCATAAATCAGCTTAATATCGTGTTCTATGCATTGGCAAAACATAATTGTTTCACCAACCAAATAATGAAAATTAGGTAAGGTATTCATATTTATTTTATAACCCTCATATCAAATCATTAAACTGTTTACAATATTGTAAACGCAATAAAAACATAACATATAGCTTTAAAATCAGGAAACGAAGTCTGGATATTTCCCCCGACTTCGTTTCCTAAAAATTATACATTTTTGGGAGTTACGCTAAATTTGGGAGTTGTACTCCCAAAAATCAGCAACAAGGCGTTGTGGAAATTGGGAGTTGCTCCCAAATCGGCTTTGAATGACGGACAAAAGTGGTTTTTGTCCGTCATTCAAAATTTGTGCACCCGAACTTTCAAAATTCGGATAAAAAATGCCCCCAAATGACATAAAATCATTTGGGGGCAATATGGGAGTTAAAAATTGAAAATCATCGAAAATGGCATATGTTGTGTTATTTTTGATTTGCCTACCACTACATATTGTGGTTGTAAAATTTGTTCCTAAGCCTCTGACTCCGTTGTTGATTGTTTCAATCTTATTCATCGGGGTTATAAACAGACTACAAGACCGGCTTTAACGTTTGATTTTTGATTAATTTATTCCACGGCAAGTAAGTTGCGGGGTGCTATCTTTTTGATTTTAAGCGATAATAGACATGCTATGCCAAACGACAAAAGTATTAGCACGATTCCTGCAATCGTAACGAACAGGATAGGAATATTAAACGTACACTTTACAATGCCGAGCGAACTTAAAAACAGCGACAAAAGCGGATTGATGGTAAGACAACTTATAATAACTCCTATTACGGTTGAAATAATAATAGCAGGCATAAACGAAAGCGCAGTCTGCAAAATAAGTTGCTTCGTTGTAAATCCAAGCGATTTAAGTATTCCGTAATCGCGCATTTTATTCGTCAGCATTGTGCGCACCAGCAGATACAGCACGAACGCAACGATAATCACAGAAATAACGAGAATTGCTATGACGATAATCGTTATAAGAGAAACGTAAACGCTTCCCATACTGCGCGTCACCTCGTCCACATTTATAACCCCGTTTATGCCGTCCTTCACTTTATACTCTTCGTTAAAAGCGTTAACGTCCACGCCGTCCGCAAGGTTTAAATAATAGGTCAAGGCTGAAAGTTCGCCAAGCCGTTCGTAGCCCTGCCTCGTCAAAAGACAGTCTCTGCCGAGATTGTTTGTAATTTGCGTAAATCCGCTGATAAGGTACTTTTCGGTTTTACCGTTCACGGTAATTTCTATTTCGTCCCCCACCTTAAACCCGTTTGATTTTGCATATTTGGCGGCAATTGCTATCTCGTTGTCGTATTTGGGGAATCTGCCTTTGAATACGACGCTTTGATTATTCGCTTTGGAAAAATCGTCGCAGAGCGTAGCCATAAGCTCGGCACCGCCGTTATGCGAAACATTAAGGGAATTGTAAAGATATATTTTTTCAACTCTGCCGTCCGATTTTATTTCCGATAAAAATTCCTGCTCCGTATCAATGTTCATATTGATACAGCTGTCCGCCGTTTCGCCGACGATGAGATTGACGAACGGCGTCATATCGACTATTATATTTTCGGTCATAAGTCCCGAAAATACCACCACCAACGAAAGAACAAGCATCGTAATGCAAACGGTTACATTATGCTTAACGCCCGACAGCGTAGTTTTGAGCGCAAGTGCGAAATTTAGAGGAGCTTTCGTCTTTTCGAGAGGAACGGGATTGCGTTTGAAATTATGCGTTTGTATGCCCGAACGCAACGCAACGATAGGCTCTATTTTTTTAATTCTTCGTGCGGAAAGCCAAACGGAAACCGCAACCGCTCCGCTTAAAATCAAAAGCGCAATAAGCAAAGGCAAGGGTAAAAAACCGATCGCGTACGGTATGCCCGTCTGCGAAATCATCATTGAATTTATTGCAGGGAATAGCGCGTAAGAGAGCGCCGCGCCCACAAGCGCGGAAATCACGGTAAGCCCCGAAAACTGCAATAAAAGCGAACAGACTATTTGATTGGACGTATAACCTACGGCTTTCAGCGCGCCCAGATTTTTTATGTTGACTTGTATGTAATTTACGATATTCGATACTATAACGACAAGAGCAATCAATAAAACGAAAAACGCCATTGCACTGATTATTCCCGAACAAATCATTTGCGAAATATAGCGCGACTGCGAAACTATATCGTAACAGTTGCTTGTCATTTGAGTATTATTAAAATGTTCGGAGACGATTGACTTTAACTTTGCTTCATAGGTGAGGTTGGCGGATATATCTTTCAGCCGCACCGAACACAGCGTGGTTTTGGACGCGTAATTCAAATTTTCAAGCTCGGCATATTTATCTTCGGTAAGGATAATTTGGGTTAAAGCGCAGTTGTGCGAACCCATCATAACACTGTTGAAAAAGCCGCAAACCGTATAATTTACAGGATTGTTGCCTATGGCAATTTCAATTTGTTTACCTACGTCAATCTCTTCAGTTTTATATAGCATTGGCAAATAAACGCCGCTGTTTTCGCTACCCTCTTCTACAATTTCGGATTTACCGATTGTGCGCGTTGTTGCCGTTTGCTTATCCAAAAAAACAAATTGACCGTTTATCGTTCCGCCGTTATACGGAAACGTGCCGAACATATACATACATTCGTCCAGACGGTACTCCCGCACTTGGGAATCGTCTTTAAGGGTTTGAGATAAATACTGTGAAACCGTACCGTCTGCGTCATGCACCGCAAGAGTAACATGTTCGGCGTTGAGTTTATCGTGATACCTGTCAAAATTGGCTTTATAGTCCATAGACAGCATAAGCCAAAGATTGAGAAGTATCGCGGCAAGCAAAATAAGCCCTACTATTGCCGCCGTCTGTCCTTTGCCTTTCCGCATATTGGAGCGGGCAATTAAAAATAGTTTCCCCATTTTACCACCCCATTTCTTTTAAGAAAGCGGAAAGTTTCTCGTGCCTTTTTGTATCGCCGTGCGAGTATTTGCCCAAATTGCACTCGCCCAAGATTACGCCGTCTTTCAAGTAGAGAATACGGTTGCCCCTGCGCGCCGAGCGCATATCGTGCGTAACCATTACAACGCTTTGACCTTGCTCATTGAACTTCGTGAGAGTATCGAGAACGTCAAGTCCCGTCTTTGAATTAAGTGCGCCCGTAGGCTCGTCGGCAAACAGAATTTCGGGACTGTTTATAAGCGCGCGGACAATTCCGACGCGCTGCGCTTCGCCGCCGGAAAGCTGTGAAGGGAATTTTTTCTGCGTTTCTTCCGATATATCCACCGCCGCAAACAATTCTTTGGCGCGTGATACGACAGCCTTTTTATCCTTGTTTACAAGCAGTCCTGCGGAAAGCACGTTGTCCATAACCGACATTCCGTCTATAAGATAAATTTGCTGAAAAACAAATCCGCAGTGCTCGCGGCGGAAAACCGCAAGACCGTCCTGCGATAAATCGGATATAACTTTATCGCCGAAAGTAATTTTGCCCAGACTGGGGGTATCCATTCCCGAAAGGGCATATAACAGCGTGGATTTGCCCGCGCCGCTTGCGCCCATAATTACGGTAAAATCGCCTTGATAAAGTTCAAGGTCGATATTTTTAAGAACGTGTTGCTGCCGACCTCCGTTGGAGAAGGTCTTGCTGAGGTTTTCAGTTTTCAATAATATTTGCCGTTGCATATCCAAAACTCCTTTTTACACGTCCATTGTACCTTTTTCAATTCTTAAACGTCTTTAAACGATTCTTAAATTTTTCTTAAATAAGTTCACAAATTTTTTGACGTTCGGCGATGTCAAAAAATTTCGTGAATTGAGCAGCTCCGCCGCTCTCGGCGCAATATTAATGGCGCTCAAAATTATAATTGCGCCGATTCACACTGCCGAGGCGCAAGTATGCGCAAATTGGGTTGCGCGGCGCAAAAGCGTGGTTTTGCTAGCGCCGTTAATTTATTTTCCGCTTAAAGCAAGAGAAACGGTTACTTTAAAACCGTGTTCGCCGTTTTCGACGGATAGACCGCCTTTCATTTCTTTCATAAAATAATCCGAAATATAAAGCCCCAGCCCCGCTCCTTCTATATTCTCAGCATTACGTCCGCGCTTGTACTTTTCCTTTAAAACCGGCAATTCCTCCGCAGGAACGCCGCCCCCGAAATCTTCTATAATAATTTTGACGGAATTACAGTCCTTTTCCGCGGTGACGGCAACTTCCGTCTTTGCATACTTGTACGAATTGGCGAATACGTTGTCGAAAACCTGTTGCAGGCGCAATGGGTCGGCGTAAATAAGACATTCGGGAATATCGGGAATATTCGCTTTGTGCAGATAGTCCGCGTTTTCGAGCATCGCCTTAATTTGACCGCTTTCCAGATTAGACGGAGTTACGTTTAACTGCTGTAATTCTTCGAGCGTTGCCGTAAACAGGTTTGTGACAAGCGTGTTTATCTGGTCGGCTTTACCTATAATTTGCGTATAGTTTGCCCTGTTCTTTTTATCGGCGGAAACGGCAAGTCCGACCTCCGACACCGCTTTAATGCTTGCGACGGGCGTTTTTATATCGTGGGAAAGCTTGGCGACAAGCTCCTTCTTGCTTGCGGTTGCCTTAGCTTCCGCTATGCGCGCTTTTTTGAGTTCCGCACGCATTATATCGAAGCTTTCGGTAAACGCGCCGAAAAGGTTGCGTTTGTCCATTTCCAGCGGAACGTCCAGATTGCCGCCCGCGACCCGCTCGGCAAAGCCTTTAAGCTTGAAAAACGGTCTGATAACCGTCAAGTGCGTATACACGGCATACCCGATACAAATTCCGCCGCTTATAACGATTGCAACCGCCAAAACGATAATTGCCGTCTGCTTTTGTGATTGCAGAGTTTGCGCGCCGTCGTTGAAAATAATAACTTTGCCGACGGCGCCGCCGTCGGTTTTGATATCCAGCACGGTATCCCTGTGCGCGATTGCCGCGTTTAAGCTTTCGGAAAGTCCCGCCTTGGTTTTGAACAGAATATTGCCGTTTTCGTCCAGCACAACGTAGTCGAGAGCGGTTGAATTTTTATGTTCTTCCAAATCGTTAAAATCTTCCGTTACCGACTGCACAACCTCGTTGACCGCCACGGTATCCTGAGTAAAGTCGGGCGTCTGTACGGCAAAAACGATAAGCGTTATTATCTCCGCCATAAGTACTGGAAGAACGCAGATTAAAAAGATTTGCTTTCTCATTCGTTACCTCCCGTAAATTTATACCCGTCGCCCCAGACGGTTAAAATATATTTCGGCTTGTTAGGATCGGGTTCGATAGCTTCCCTTATCCTGCGTATATGCACGTTTAACGTGCCGTCGCCCGTAAATTTATCTTCCCAAACCTTTTCAAACAGTTCTTGTTTGGATACGACTTTATCTTTGTTTTCCATAAGATAGACAAGTAATTTAAATTCCAGCGAGGTAAGTTTTACCGTAACGCCGTTTGCGTTAACCTGCCTGGACGAAAAGTTTACCGTCAGGTATCCGTCGGAATAATCCGTTGCGGAAGCTTGTCCGTATCTTTTTAAAACGGCTTTTACTTTGGCAAGCAGTACCCCGAGGGAATACGGCTTTTGAATATAATCGTCGCCGCCGATATTTAAGGCGACGATTTTGTCGTCGTCGCTTGTACGCGCGGAAATAAAAAGAATGGGTATATCGGTTGTTGCCCGCAATTGCTTACACAGACCGAAGCCGCTTCCGTCGCCCAAATTTATATCAAGCAGAATAAGTTCGGCGGAGTTTTCCTTAAAAAAGTTGCGGCACCCGTCCGCGCCGTAGGTTACCGCCGTTTTCACGCCGAAGAGATTGAAGTATTCCGCAGTGCTGTCCGCAAGCACTTTTTCGTCGTCGACTATAAGACAACCGTATTTCATAATTTTTCTCCCGAAATTATTATACCGCTTTCACAGGTATAAATCTTTAACAAATCCTTAAATATTACACATACAAAACCCCGCCCGAAAACGCTTTCGGGCGGGGTGATATTTATTTCTCATTGACCCGTACGCTATAAAATTGTCCGTTTTTTGCAACGCCCGAATTAAAATTTACGAAACTATTATACCACCAGCCGCACATATTGTAAATAGAAAACCGAAAAGCGGGGAAATACTTCCCCGCTTTTCAGATAGTAATAAGGAGGTTCTCTCCGGAAATGCAAACCGGAAAAAATAATGAGTTAAATAATTCTGATATTGTGCGTCGCTTCTATTACGGAAAGTTTTTCAACGTCCGGCACGAGTTTTGCCCCGTCCGCGACAGCGCCTTCGCACAGCACGTAAGCGGTCTTTCCTCCCGCCTCGCACACGGCGAATTTCTCCTTGCCGTAATCAAGCACGTTGAGAACGCCCGCGGGAATTCCGTCTTCGGCAAACGATAAATCGTACGGCGTGCATTCGTAGTAAAGTTTTTCGGTAAACGCTCTTTTAACGCCCATCGCCGTAATGAGTTTGGTTGCGGCAGTATCGGGGCAGGGAAGTTTGTAACCTTCAACGTCATAGAAGAATTTTATAACTTTCTTCTTCTTTTCCTTTCCGTTTACTTCCACCGTTTCTGCAACTTTTTCTTTAACCAGCTTACCTTCCAGCTTGATAATTTCGGGCATTGCGGAAACAACCGTCTCCCCGTCTTTTAAGAGTGAAATCTTCTTTAAATCGATACCGATTTTTGCCTTTCCGCATTTAACGGCTTCATCCGCAACGGCGTACATTCTTCTGTCGCCAAGCCCGAACGCGACAACGTATTTTCCGTTGATTTCTTCGCATTCGCTCACGGTTACCGCCGAAGCAGAGCCGTGCATTGTGATTGCGTCGGTGGGGATTAAAAGTTCGTACTTGCCGTTTTCGCACTTTATTGCGGGCGGCAGTTTAAGCTCCGTACCAAGGAAAATAATTTTGCCGTCGTTTACTTCGCAGTCAAGATAATTGAATTCGGGTATTCTGGGAAGAATGCTGACTTCGGTCTCTTTGTCGAAAAGATGTACCTTTGTAATATCCAGAGCCGCGTCAATTATGTCGCCCGCTTTAAAGTCGCAGGCAGCGTCCATATTGATTATAATTCTGGTAGAGCTTTCGGTATAGCCGTCGCCCTGCATATTTATATCGCCGTATACAAGGGTCTGGTTTCCGAGCTCTTCCTTGTGCGAAACCCTGACTTTGATTTTAGATTTGCTCGCCTTGACGACTTCGGGATTGATTGAAACGCTTTCGGCGCGCAGTCCTATATATACCCTTGACTTGCCGTCGAGATAGGAAGGCTTCGCCTTGTACATCATCGAATAGGGAACGGTAATTTTTGCTTCCGAATACTCGAAATTAATTTCAACTTCGTCGCCTTTTTTCAAAAGCGTGCCTTCGAAAAAATTCATCTGCGGAGTGCCTATGAAGCCCGCAACGAACTTATTGCCGGGGTAGTTGTACAGGTTTTTGGGAGAGTCTATCTGCTGTACGAAGCCGTTTTTCATTACGACTATTCTCGTACCCATAGTCATTGCTTCAATCTGGTCGTGGGTGACGTAGATAAACGTCGTTTGCAATTTTGCGTGAAGTTTAGCGATTTCACTACGCATCTGCGTTCTGAGTTTAGCGTCAAGGTTTGACAGCGGTTCATCCAGAAGCATAACTTTGGGTTCGCGCACAATCGCGCGTCCGAGCGAAACTCTCTGTCTCTGTCCGCCCGACATTTCTTTGGGCTTTTTACCGAGATACTCGGTTATGCCCAGAATTTCAGCCGCTTCGGTTACGCGTTTGTTTATTTCGTCCTTGGGCATTTTTCTGAGTCTGAGCCCGAACGCGATATTCTCGAACACGGTCATATGGGGATAGAGCGCATAGTTCTGGAAAACCATTGCAATGTCCCTGTCCTTGGGTTCCATATCGTTTACCACGTTTTCGCCTATCAAAAGTTCGCCCGCGCTTATGTCTTCAAGCCCCGCAATCATTCTGAGCGTCGTAGACTTTCCGCAACCCGACGGTCCGACGAAAACTATAAATTCTTTGTCGGCGATTTCCATATTGAAATCGTTTACCGCCTTGGTGCCGTTAGGATATACTTTGTAAATATGTTTAAGACTTAATCCTGCCATATTTTCCCCTTCCTTTTAAGTTAAAATTGCTATTGAGTATCTGGGCATAGAAAGAGTTGTTCCGCTCATTTTTACGCCGCCGGTGACGCAGATGGTCTGCGCAAGCGTACCTTGTATGTCTTCAACCTTTTTTCTTTCCGCGCCGAGATTGATTACTATTTTAAGGCTCTGTTCTTTATACGTTTTCGTTATATACAAAACTTCGCTGTCTTCCAGAACGGTTCTTTCGGTAGAGCCGCGCATAATTGCGGGAAAGGCGTTTCTTGCATTGTTGCAAAGTTTGTAATAGTTGAGTATGGAATTTTTGTCTTTGAGCTGCTCTGCAACGCCGTCGTAAATGTATTGCGAACCTGCGCCCATCGGCAACGTCGTCATATTGGTCTGCTTGTTGTCCCACAGCATACCCACTCTTAAATCGGGGTCGCTGGCGGGATTCTGCGCAATCATGCCTATCTCGTCGCCGTAGTAGGTAAACGTATTGCCCGAGAACATTGACAAAAGTCCGTAAGCGAATTTCGCTTTTTCTTCGTTCCTTGCCATTCTTCCCATAATTCTTGCAACGCCGTTGTCATGGTTTGAAAGGAAGGGCGCGGGGATATAGTCGCCTGCGGCTTTCGCGCAGTTGTTCATCGCCCTGTAAGCGTAAAGCGCCGAGTTTGCGTTCACGGCTGAAACAATGTCGCCTTTACCCGCCGCGGGGAAGTAGAAAAAGCTGTCCGCGCCGCTTTCGTAAAACTGCTCTATCGTGGATTTTCCTTCCCACGCTTCGCCTACGATATAGGCGTCCTTATTGTATTTGGAAGCCGTATCTTTGATGAATTTGCAAACTTCAACGCTTGCTTCCCTGCCGTCGCAGTAGTACAGACAGCCGTCGAGACGGAATCCGTCGGTACCCTTTTCAAGCCAGAATTTTATAATTTTGTCAATTTCCGCCCTGACGGCTTCGTTTGACAGATTCAAGTCGGGCATACCGTAGTCAAACTGACCTTCGTACCAGATATTGCCGTTTTTATAATACTTGGGCAACTGGGTTTCGGAGAAGTTGTACCAGTCCGCATACGCGCCGTTTCCGCCGTTACCGTTTTTATAATTGACTGCCGACGTGAACCAGGGGTGCTGCGAAGACGTGTGGTTTACCACAAGGTCGATAATGACCTTAATGCCCTTTTCATGCGCCGCGGTTATAAGGTTTGAATAATCCTGCAACGTGCCGTACTTTTTATTTACCGAATAGTAGTCGGTGACGTCGTAACCGTGATAGCTTGCGGCGGGCATTATGGGCATAAGCCAGATTCCCGTATATCCCATATCGCGTATATAGTCCAGTTTCTGGGTTATGCCGTTCAGATCGCCGTAGCCGTCCCCGTCCGAATCGCAGTACGAATACACGAAAATTTCGTAATAGTTGTCGTAGTTGTCGTCTATTATATTCTCTTCGAGAAGGGTCACCGACCCGCCGTCTTTTTTACACGCTGAAAAACCTATTACCGCGCAAAAACATGTTAAAGCCGCAACCACCGTGCATATTATAGCCGTTAATTTTTTCTTCATAGTTTACCCTTTTACGGAACCGCCCGTAACGCCCTGAACGTAGTACCTTTGCAGGCAGAAGAACAGTATTGTGATAGGAATGGAAACGACTACCGAAGCCGCGCAGAAACGCGTGAAGTATTCGTTTATGGTTTCCCTGTTAAGCATCTCCCACAGACCTACCGCAATGTTGAAGTTGTCGGGGTCGCCGTTAACTATAAGCGACGCGAACATATACTCGCCCCAAGGTGCCATAAACGCGGTCAGTATTGTGTATATGATTATGGGCTTTGCAAGCGGCAGAATGATTTTGAAAAATACCGTCTGCCTGTTTGCGCCGTCTATTCTTGCCGCTTCGTCCAGCGATTTGGGGATCGTGTCAAAGAAGCCTTTGCATATATAGTAACCCATACAAGAGCTTGCCACGTACACAAGAATCAGACCCACAAGTCCCATATTCTGCGTAAGTCCCACAAGTTTCAAAATGAAGTACACTGCCGTCATTGACATAAAGCCGGGGAACATGCCCAAAACAAGCATAAGGTTCATTAAGGGCTTTCTCATTTTGAAACGCAGACGCGAAAGCGCGTAACTGGTTATAAGCACTATCGTGGTCTGGATAAGCGTTACCACTACCGAAATTACAAGGGTAATTCCGTACCAGCGCGGGAAGTTGAACTTATCGGTATCGGTGAACAACCCGATATAGTTGTCAAACGTCCACTGCTGCGGCCAGAAATACATTGTTGAAGCGCCTTCTTCGCCGCGAAGCGACTGTATTACCAGAAAGAAGAACGGGAACAGCCAGATTACGCTTATAATTACGAGAATTATATATATCGCCGCGTTTGCGCCGCGCTCTGCTGCTTTTTTACTGCGGAATTTCTTTGTCATCACATGAAATCCTCCTCGTTCTTTACTGCGCTTGAACGGTTATAAACCACCAGCGAAACAACTGCCGTCATTAAGAACATCATAATGCTTATAACCGAAGCTACGCCGTAGTCGTTGTTGCGGAAAATCAGCTTATACAGCCAGGTTATCAGCAAATCGGTATCCGTCGCCGTGACGTCGTACCCCAGTAACGGCAACGACGGACCGCCGCCGTAAGTCAGAAGGAATATAACGTTGAAATTGTTAAGGTTGCCTATAAACTGGGTTATAAGATAGGGCGCCGTGACGTGCAGCATATAGGGCAGCGTAATCTTGAAAAAGGCTTTTACGGGACCCGCGCCGTCTATTCTTGCCGACTCGTACAAATCTTCGGGAATGTTCATAAGTATTCCCGTTGAAATCAGCATCGTAAACGGAATACCTACCCAGATGTTTACTACTATAATAGTGACCTTTGCAAGCAAGCCGTCGGACAGGAACGGTATATAATCTTTGACCAGCCCCCACGACTTCAACATATTGTTTATAATACCGTGGTCGCCGAGCATCTGCCCCATCAGCAATAAGGACACAAACTGCGGAACGGCTATCGTCATAACGAGAACAGTACGCCACAGCTTTTTAAACCGTATGCCCTTTTTATTTATCATCAACGCAACTATAATACCTAAGATATAGTTTGAAAAAGTCGCAAAAAACGCCCAGACTACCGTCCACAGCAACACTCTGCCGAATGTACGCCCGAACGTGCCGCCTGCCATACCGCCGCCGAACACTTTGATAAAGTTCTGAAATCCTACCCAGGTGAACAAACTTCCCGGGGGCGTATGTGCTTTATCGTAGTTTGTGAACGCCACAAAAATCATAAAGATTATGGGCAATATGGTGAATATGGTAAGTCCCGCCAAAGGCACTGCCAGAAGAGTTTTGTGATACTGGTCGTCCACGAACGATTTAACGTCGTCCTTCGCGGTTGCAAGGCGCTGCCTTGCTTCTTCTATCTGCTGGGTGTTGTAAGCCGACCTGATACTGTGATACCAGGCGTAAACAAACGCCAGCATAAATATAATGGTCAAAAGTCCGTACAGCAGTATTAAAAGGCTGTTGTCGCCGGGGACAAGTTCTTCAAGCCCCGTCCAGGGATTTTCAACCCACTGGCTTTCAACCGTACCCAGCGTACCCATCATTCCAAGGTACTGCCAGCCGAACAACGCCATATACAGTATGAACATTGTCTCGAAAGCTAAAAACAGAAGTCCCCTTAACCACTGCTTTCTGGCGAGCTGCGAAAAGCCGAATAATACGAATGAAAATCTCGTTTTCCAGTCGCCGTACTTTGCCGCCGAATAAATTGTAAGACCGAAGTTTTTAAACCACAGCCCCACGCGTTTTGCCGCGGCGGGGATTCTGACTTTGAAAAAGTTTAAAAACAACAACGGGATAGCCTTAAAAAACGATACGAATTTATAGCAGAATTTCTGCCACGCCGACATTTTAAGGTAATCCAGTTCCGTGACGTTCTGAGTCATTATTTTTCACCCCTGTTTTACCGCAATGGGGCAAAGTAAACTTTGCCCCGCGGTATATTGTGTTAATTAAATTATTCGTCCATTCCTGTTTCGAAATCTTTTATGAACTTTTTAAGCGCGTCGGTCATACTTAAATCGGTATCGCTTACGGTTACGGTCGTAATGGTGGGTTTCAATCCCTGTACGTTTCCGCCGAGACCTTTCATTGCGTCCCAGTAAGAGCCGGGGAACGCGCCCTGCATAGTAGCATAGGGAGCCTGTGCAACCAGCGCGGAGAGAGCAATGTTCTGCTTTACTGCGTCAAGCTGCGCGACTTTCTTGTTTGAAGGTCCCGTCTGCAAATCGTTGAATCTCAATTCCTGCATTTGCTCGCCGGAAAGGAAAGCGGCAAGCTGGTGCGCTTCGGCAAGATGCTTGGAGTTGGGGTTTACACCGAAAAGTTTGTAACCGGTGAGCGAACCCATCTGATAATCTTTATTTGTGAGCGTGCTGTGGAACTTGGGCAGCTTTGTAGCGGCATAGCCGTCGCCCAGCTTTTTCTGGATGGTTTCGGCATTCCAGGTACCGGAAATGCACGCGCCGAATTTGGTTACTTTGCCGTTACCGTTGAGATAGTCGGAAATTGTTTTGTCGTCGCCGCTGACGAAGTAAGAATTTTTATTCAATTCTATCATTGCCTGCGTGCCGACCTGCGCTATGGTATAGTCGCTGCCGCTTACTTTTTCGCCGAAATTGGTGTACGACTTGGAAACAACCTTGGCTTCGTACTCTACGGTATAAGTTCCGCCCACGCAGTTTTCACCCGTGCCAAGGAAGAACGCGCCCGTGTACCATGCTTCGGGCATATTGTAAATGAAATATTTACCTTCCGCTTCGCACTTAGCAAGAAGAGTGTCAAGCGAACCCGCATCTTCTTCGGTCATTATACTCTTGTTGTAATAAAGGAAATAGCCGTTATCCGCAGCGTACGGATAGCCGTAATATTTGCCGTTGAAAAGTCCCGCTTCTACGGAATTTGCGTCGTTTTCTTCTTTAAGTTTTGCTACCGTAGTATCGGGTATGGGAGCGAGAGCCGAATAGTTGATAAGTTCGACAAGCTGGTCGTTCGCATAGCAGTAAACGTCCGCGCCTACAGTTGCGTCGGTGGACAGTTTTGAAACCGCGTCGCCCGCGCCGACAACGCCCGTATTGATGGGGGTGTCGAAATCGGGGTTCGCTTCCTGGAACTGCGCAATCATCTTTTTAAGGGTTTCCTGTTCGTCCTGCGACGCCCATACCGTTATACCCTTGTTCGATTTGCAAGCCGTCATGCCAAGCGTTGCGCCAACGGCGATTGCGCCGCAGGCAATAAGTGAAATAATGCCTTTTTTCTTCATAAATTCCTCCTCATTATTAAGAAAATAAAACTTTAATTTTTATTTAAAAGAACATTTACGCTCTTTTCGACCTTTTTGAAACTTTTTTAAGATAACCGGAAAGTTCTTTTGAAAAATCTTCCTTTAAAAACCTTCTGCTCCAATTTTTGTCCGACACGGTAGAAGGTTCGTTTATCCTTGCTTCCCCGCCAAGCGCCAGCAAATCCCAGACAGGGACTATCGCCGTGTCCGATTTGCTTGCAAAAGCAAGTTCTACAACGCTGCGGCAAAGCTCTTTCGAAGTTGCGGTTTTTGCGGTAATATTTAAAATCCCGCTCTCTTTTACCACGTCTTCGGCAAAGACCGCCCTTTGCTCTTCGCTTAAATCGTCTATATACTGTTTAAGCGGCATATTGTCGTGCGTGCCTGTGTAACACACAAAATTTTCGGTATGGTTTGAAGGTTTATGCTCGTTGTCCGCCTTTCCGTCAAAAGCGAATTCCAGAACTTTCATACCGGGGTATCCCACGTTTTTCATAAGGCGGCGAACCCCGTCGTCTATGACTCCCAGATCTTCCGCCACAATTTTGTAGGCGAGTATGTCTTTGAACAGCTCTTCCTTGGGACCGTCTTCCCAATGTCCGTATCTTGCCGTACTGTCGCCTGCGGGTACTTCCCAGTATCTGTCAAAACCGCGGAAGTGGTCTATCCTTAAAACGTCGAACAGTTTAAAGCACTTTTCAATTCTCGCTTTCCACCAGGCGTAGCCGTCGTTGCGCATTTCTTCCCAGTTGTACACGGGATTGCCCCAGAGCTGACCATCTTCGGTAAATCCGTCGGGCGGGCAACCGGCAACGCATTTCAGTTTGCGGTTTGCGTTCACTTTGAAAAGTTTTTCGCCGTACTTCCACACTTCCACGCTGTCGTATGCGACGTAAAGGGGAATATCGCCCATTATCGAAACGCCTTTCGAGTTGGCGTAACTTTTAAGCGCGTTCCACTGTTTCAGAAAAATAAATTGTGTAAACTGCCAGAAAAGATACTCTGTTTTGTTTTCTTCGATAAACTTTGCAACCGTATCTTCGTCGTAAACGCCGAAAGGCTGCTCCCACTCGGTCCAGGCAACGTGATTGAACTTCTGCTTGATTGCCATAAACACGGCAAAATCGGAGTACTCGCCCCTATTTACAAAATCTTCGAATTCACTGCCGCCGTCAAACCTTGAAAACGCCTTTTTCAGAAGCGCAATCTTTTGCGTGAACTGTTTGCCGTAATTGACTTTCAAAGGACTGTCAGAAAGTTCTTCAAGGACTATTTCGCCCTTTTTCAGAAGTCCGTCGCATACAAGCTGCTGCAAGTCTATAAAATAATAGTTCAACGCGTCGGACGAACACGACTGATAGGGGCTGTCGCCGTAATTAGTGGGGTTAAGGGGCAAAACCTGCCATATCTTTCCGCCCGATTCCGACAAAAAATCAACAAAGTTGTATGCTTCTGTACCGAGTGTACCTATCCCCTCGCCCGACGGCAATGAAGATACAGGCAACAGTATTCCGAAATTTCTGCCTTTCGCCATAACCGATTTTACTTACCGAACACCTATGTTCGAAAATTCTAATTAATTTTCGAAAATATTATATCATAATTTTCGCAAAAGTCAATAGAAAATGTTAATAAATCTAAAAAAATGTATATATTTTTCAAATATGACGCCAAAAAGGCGGTTGACCGCCGCGCAGTAAACTTGACTTGCACGCCGCAAAAAAGTATAATTATAAGTACGAGGTATGATAAATGACCATTAAGGAAATTGCCGAAGCGTTGAACGTTTCCATAAGCGCGGTATCAAAGGCGCTGAACGACGCTTCAGACATAGCGGACGAAACCAAAAACAGAATAATAGAATACGCAACCGAAGCAGGCTATCATTTAAAAACGAAAAAGAAGCCGCGGCGCATTTGCGCGATGTACGAGAGAGTTGACTCCGACACGCGCAACAACGTTTTGAGCCACGTAATTTCATCGTTCACGGATATTGCGATTGCAAACAATTACGAAGTTATGATTGATTACGTAGTTTCCAAGCCCGAAGACTTTTCTCTTAACGACTACCTTTTGCAAAACAATTTCTGCGCGGCGTTTATAGTGGGAATGAACTACAAAAGCAGAATCTTCAAGCAGGTTAAAAACACCACCGTTCCCCTTGTGCTTCTGGACAACAGAATTTCGGACGTGCCTTTAATCTCGTCCGTTTCAAGCGAAAACACCAACGCGATTGTGCAGGCGATAAAATACCTTACAAAGCGCGGACACAGAAAAATAGGCTTTTTAATGGGCGAAAACGATTCTCAGGTGTCGGCGGACAGGCTTGCGGGCTACATATTCGGGCTTGCGCGCGCCGGGATAGAATACAACCACGACTATATTTACTACGGCGACTTTACGAAATCTTCCGGCGAAGAAGCGGCAACGTTTTTTGCCGAAACCGACGTAACCGCGGTCATAAGCTGTTCGGATATAATGGCTATGGGGCTTATAGACGGGTTTAAGGCTTGCGAAAAGAAGGTGCCGGACGACATTTCGGTAATAGGGTTTGACGACCTGAATCTGCTTAAATTCACGTCCTACGAGCTGACCACTATGAAACAGGATTTTAACCGTCTCGGAGAGCAGGCGTTCAGGCAGATTGAATATATGCTTGAAGGCAGAACTTCGCAACAGGTAATGCTGGACTGTAAACTTATAGAACGCGGAACGGTAAAAACTATTAACTGATAAAAACCGAACCGCCCCCCCCCCCA
>CAJTRW010000009.1:0-8950 GCA_910578765.1 uncultured Christensenella sp. | reverse complement strand
GTTTTTCATTTTAAAGATTTGATATATCGCAATTTTTCATTTTAAAAATTTTTTATACCAATGAAAGCAAATATTCCGAAAGTTGTTTAAAGTTATCGGTTGCAAAGTCCGCGGTATTTTGCGCCAATTCAAGACTGTCGCCCGCGGGCGAACGGTTGCTTTTTATATACGCCGTGCCAAGCCCCGCACTCTTTGCGCCGAGAACGTCGGCGCGGAAGTCGTTACCGATATATACGGTTTCGCTTTTATCCATCGAGTATTTTTCAACCGCGTACTCGAAAAACTGCCTGCACGGCTTTTTCCTGCCGAAGTCGGAAGACAGCTCTATCCCGTCGAAGTAGCGCAGGAATTTCAGTTTTTCAAGCTCGCCGCGCGTAAAACACGCCTGCGCGTTGGACAAAATGTAAAGTTTTGCGCCCCTGTCTTTCAGCGATTTTAAAAGCCTGCGTACGCCGCGGTACGCCTTAAAGTTCAGGCGGGACTTCCCGCGGAAATACCTTGCCGCGCCTGCCGCGTCGGACGGGAACAGTTGTAAAAAAACTTTAAAAAGGTCAATTTCGCAGTATTCGTCGCCCGTTTCCAGCGATTTGCACAGCGAAGTATACCGTTCCCAGAAATCGGCGCGGTTAAAGTGTTTTTCAACGCGCTTTCTGAATTCGGGATTTTTTTCGTCGGTATGTATGTCTACAAGAGTGCCGTATAAATCAAAAACAAAATTCTTCATAAATAAAAACCGTTAAATACCTGCCGTCACGGCGCGGGGCGGCAAAGCGCCCCTACAATATTATCGGCGCGGAAAAATTTCCGCGCCGAAATATTTTGTTTCAGGGTCTGAGCCGATTACTCGGTAATCAATTCATATCCGATCTTGCCGTAATTGTTAGTATCAATAGTTATATGATACTTACCCGGAGCAAGTTTAAAGTTATCGCCGTCGTTATCGCCGGTTGTACCCTGACCGTCCTGCCAGTGACCGTACCAGTCGATAGCGCCTGCAACAAAGTTACCCCTGACAACCTTGAACAGAATATTTTCGGTTTCAGCGCTCCAGTCAACGGTTATTTCCCAAATGCCCGCGGTATCCGATTCGGTAAGTTTAAGCGGATCTTCAGCCTTGGGAGCGTCGCCCCAGCCGTTTATGCTGCCGGCAATATAGTAGTTGCTGTTTGTATCGTATCTTACTTTACCTGTTTCGGGATTGTACTGAACAAGCCAGGTACCAGCCGCAAGATCGCCGATTGTAACATCTGCGTCTTCGCCGCCCTTGTTTACAAGTTTAACGCCCGTAGCAGCTTCGGTAAGTTCGATAGTACCAACCCATGTGCCGTTTGTCTGAGCTTCGAGTTTTACTTCTTTTGCGCCTGCAACGATGTTCCAGTCGTCTTTGATTGCAGCAAACGTAACTGTCTTGGTATTCTGGTCGAAGGTTACGTTCCACTTGCCTGCGGTAAGAAGGTTAGCTTCAACGTCTTCGCCGTCAACCCTTACGGTAGCTTTCTTAGCGTTTGCGTCAACGAATACTTTGACGTCTGCGTCGGTTTCGCCGTCGCCAACGTTGGATACGTAAACCGCCGAGTACTTCGTGCCGGTGTATTCTTCATCGGTAGTAATCTTAGTACCATCTTCTTTTCTTACAAGGTCTTTTTCGGTGATGTCGATTACGGTCGACCAGATGCCGTCCTTATTGGTCATTGCAATCTTGTTCGAACCGAAGCCGAAACCGTTCAGATCGCCCCAAACTTCCATATTGTAAGGAATCCTGAGTTTGTCGATTTTTTGAACAAGTTTGTAAGAAATTTTGTATTGGTCCGCATGCTCTGTCGCTGCGGGATTGGTTTTAAGAGTGAACTCGTAAATACCGTCCATACCTTCGTTTAAGGTAATGTTGCTGTTAGAGCTGCTTACGCTTCTGAAAACTATCTGGTCGTCGTCGTTTTTAACAACCCAGTTATAAGTGGCGTCTTCCTGCGCGTCTACAAACGCCGCGGTAGTAAGTTCCCAGGTCCAGCCTGTGGTTGCTTTGACGATTTTGAATTCGTCGCCTGCATACAGCTTCATTTCGAGTTTGAATACGTTTTCATTGGTGACTGCGGCGTCCTTGACAAAAGTAACCTTTTCTGTCGCGCCTTCAGCCTTTTCGTTCCAGCCCTGTTCATACAGAGAGCCTTCGGGACCCTTGCTGGATCCGGCACAGTGGTATACTTCGTTGTCTACTTGGAATTCAGGACCGGTAGTACCGCCGGGACCGTCTTCTTCGGGTTTGCACGCCGCAAACATTGACGCCGCGCCGACTACCATTGCCGCTGACATAACCAGAGCAACAATCTTCTTTGATTTCATAATTTCCTCCATAATATTATTTAATAAAATTTATTTAAACCTGCCCTTTCGGGTATTAGTTCCTTGATTTCACGCCTGTTTATAGACGTAGCAGCTTATGCCTGCAATTTTTACGGTGCTTTCGCCCGCCGCGCTTGCAAGTTTAGTAACGCCCGCGGTCGTGCCGTTGATATACAAATCCCAGTTTCCTTTGGGAAGTTTGAAATCTTTCTCGCTTTCGGTCGGGTTGTAAATCACAAGCAACTTTTCACCCGAAACGGTATGCGTCATTGTGAACGCAACAAACGCGCCTTCCTTTTTAACAAGTTTGCAAACATTGCCCGTTTCATAGTCGCCCACAGTGGTCTGACGGAGAATTTCGTTAGCTTTACGGAACTGGATAAGCCCCTTGTAGTACTGCATCATCTTGTACTGCTCGCTCTCGGTCGTCAGTAAATCCCAGTCGATATTGTTTACCGAGTCGGGCGCGTTGTAACTGTTTTCGTTATAGCTGCCGTCTTCGTTCTTTTTAGCGCGGAGCATTTCTTCACCAGCCTGCATAAAGGGAATGCCGAGCGAAGTCTGCACTATCGCGGCAGACAGCCTGTTCATCGCAAGACGCTTGCCCAGAGTGTCGTTGCCTTCGCCGTAGATATGGCAAATTCTGTCCCAAAGGGTGTTGTTGTCGTGCGCGGAAACGTAGTTTATTACCTGCGTGGGATTTGCCGCCGACCAGTCGCCCGTGTAGTTGGTGAACTTGTCGCGTCCGCCGCCGTAGGTGCTGCCGGTTACGCCGAACAACACGTTTTCGATATAGGTAGCGCCGCCGCCCGTAGCATAACCCCTGTCGTCAAGATTGAAAGTGGAACCCTTTATGCCGTCGCGGATTACGTCGTTGAACATTGCAACGCCGTTCAAGCCGTCTTTGTTGACGCCCGCGCCGGTATTGAGTTTTTGCAGGTTTGCAAGCGTAGCCTGCTCCTTAGAGTCGAGCGCAACGCCGCCGCCCGTCCAGCCTTCGCCGTAAATGATTGCTTTTTCGTTTGCGGCGTGAACGGTCTTTTCGATTTCCTGCATAGTGGTGATATCGTGAACGCCCATGAGGTCGAACCTGAAACCGTCAAGTTTGTATTCGTTCTGCCAGTAGCTTACCGAATCAACAATATACTTACGGACCATAGAGCGCTCGGAAGCGGTTTCGTTGCCGCAACCGGAACCGTTCGAAGGGTTGCCGTCAGAGCCGTAACGGTAATAGTAGTAAGGAACTACTTTGTTAAGGTTAGAGTCTATTGAATAAGTGTGGTTGTAAACGACGTCCATAATTACGCCGATGCCCGCGTTATGCAGAGCCTGAACCATCTGTTTGTATTCGTTCACGCGGACAGCGCCGTCGTAAGGGTCGGTTGAATAGCTGCCTTCGGGAACGTTGTAGTTTTCGGGATCGTAACCCCAGTTAAAACTTTCGTCTATCGCGCTTTCGTCAACCGAAGAATAGTCGTACGAAGGCAACAGGTGAACGTGGGTAATGCCCAGTTCTTTAAGATAAGCGAGACCTACGGAAATACCGTCCTTGTTTTTAAGCCCGTCTACCGTAAAGCCGAGATATTTTCCCCTGTATTCTTCTTTAAGGGAAGAAATCTTGTTTGAGAAGTCGCGGATGTGTACTTCCCATATCTGCGCGTCGGTATAGTTATCTACGCCGTTGTTTACAAAAGTTTCGTCCGCCCAGTTTTCGGGGTCGGTCTTGTCAAGGTCGAGTATCATACCGCGCTTGCCGTTAAGCCCCGCCGAACGCGCGTAGGGGTCTACCGCTTCGTTGACGCCTGCGGAAGTCGCAACGGTATAAGTGTAGTATTTTCCGTTAAGATTGCTGTCTGCGGTGTAGGTCCATACGCCCTTTTCGCCGCGTTCCATAGGATAAACTTCCGCTTTACCGAAACTGCCGTCGCCGTAAAGGTTCAGATCAACGCTGCTTGCTGTGGGCGCCCAGAGACGGAAGATAGTCTTGTTTTCCTGAAGTTCTACGCCCAGTTCGCCGTCATAGGTGTAAGCCTGTTCAAACTCTTTGCTCTGGAAGTAAGTTGCGGGAACAACGCCCACGGGGTCGTCGAATCCTTCCACTTCGAGAGTGTACGCCTTAGACAGCTCCAACGGTGAAGCCATAGTTACGATATTTTTTGAAACCGAAGCCACCCCAACTTCCGCCGCAGCGCCCGTTTCGGAAGCGGTGGTTACCTTTACGCGGTCTTTGGTTATATTTTCGTTATTGCTGGCGGTAATTTTGATATGGGTAAGGTCTGTCATATCCGCCAAAGCAAGGAACTTCATTTCTTCCAGCGTTACGCCGCCGTCGGTACTGCTGTAATTTTTGCCGTCGCCCGATTTGGTGTAAATTTCAACGTCGCCCTTGCCCTTCATATTTATTGTACGATCCGCGTCGGTACCGTCTTTTTGCACATTGTCCCAAGACGAGCTGCCGGGAACGCAGTTCTTTCTTATGATAAAGCCCACCTCTTCTATTTCTTCGGGAATATTGAACATAGCTTTGCCGCCGTATTCACAGCTGTGGAATTTATATCCCGTGCCGTTCACGCTGCCGTACCAAAGCCAGACGTCTTTATCATCGTAACCCGAATCGCTTTTATAATAAATAGTAAGCAGGTTACAACCTTCTTCTTTTTCAACATTATAGTCCCCGTCGGAGTCGCCGCCACCGCTATTCTTGTTGCAAGCCGTAGCAAAGACGAACACTGCCGACAAAATCATACACAAAATTGCCAGAAATCTTTTCTTCATAAAGCCCCCCGATATTATTTGTAGTACGAAAAATTTTAATTGATATTAAAAGTTTTCGAAAATTATTATATCATATTTTCGAAATCTGTCAAGACTTTTATGAGCATATTTTTCAAAAAATGTTAATTACTAAACTTTTCATCTTTTTTTACACAAAATAACGCCCCCGCAGTGCCTGCGGGGGCGTTGTATATATTAATGTATTATATTTCTATAAGAAAACCTGCGTTTCTCAGCGCGCTTTCTATTTCGTCAAGCGTGCTTTCGTCCGCGGCGGATACGGTGTGGTAATGATAGCCGTCCGTAACGCTCATAAGCGGCTTCGACGCACCGGAAAAGAGAGAGCGGTACAGCTCCTCCACGTGCGTCCTGCTTACAAGACCCAGCCGCGCGGAAATTCTGCCGTAAATGCGGTGGTTGACGAACACGTCCTCAACCGCGCCGCCCGCGTCGATTATTATTCCGCCCTCCTCCATAAGCTCCTCAAAGGTGTGGCGGCATTTGAAAACGCGCGTGACCTGTTTGCGCGCGGTAAGCAGATAACCGCGGTTGGTGGAAATTATGTCGTAACCGTTGGCACGCATGATGGCTATATCCTGCACGATAACCTGACGCGAAACGTTAAATCTTTCCGCAAGAACCGCGGCGGGAACCGCCGTTTCCGCATTGCCGAGAAGGCTTAAAATTTCCTGCCGCCTTTTTTCGGATTTCATTTCCGCTCCGTCGGGCGCAGGTTTTTAAGCGACAGGTCGAGTATCGGCGCCGAATGGGTCAGCGCACCGCTTGAAACGTAGTCCACGCCCGCGCTTATTACGTTTTTTATGTTTTCCTTAGTGACGTTTCCGCTGCACTCGGTAAGCGCCCTGCCGTCGATAAGCTTTACCGCTTCCGCCATCTGAGCCGCGGTCATGTTGTCAAGCATGATTATGTCCGCGCCCGCTTCGACCGCCTCGCGGCACATTTCCAGATTTTCGACCTCTACCTCTATCTTCCTGACAAACGGGGCATAAGCGCGCGCCTTTTCAACAGCCTGCTTTACGCCGCCCGCCGCACCGATATGGTTGTCCTTTAACAAAATTCCGTCCGAAAGATTGTACCTGTGGTTGTTGCCGCCCCCGACTTTTACGGCGTATTTTTCGAAAAGCCGCATATTGGGCGTCGTCTTGCGCGTATCCAAAAGCTTTGTCTTGCTCCCTTCGAGAAGTTTGACCGTTTCCGCCGTGCAAGTGGCTATGCCGCTCATGCGCTGTAAATAGTTCAGCGCCGTGCGCTCGCCCGAAAGAAGGACGCGTATATCGCCCGAAAGCTCGGCGAGAAGCTGACCTTTTTTTACTTTGTCTCCGTCCTTGACGAAGTATTGTATCCGTGTCTGCGCGTCGAGAATTTCAAAAACCCGACCGAATACCGGCAGACCGCATATTATACCGTCCTGCTTGCATATAAGCTGCACCATACCCGCGCAAAAGTCAGGCATTACGGCATTGGTTGAAACGTCCTCGCTTGAAATATCCTCTTTTAAAGCAAGCTTTATAAGCTCGTCGGCGTTAACCGCGTTCGTTATGGGGTTTAACATTTTCCGCCTCCTCTATCGTTTTCAGTAAAAGCTTTTTATAATCTGCAAGTATTTTTTCCGCGTTTGCATATCTTTGCAAATCGACCGCAGGCGCGGAAGAAGATTTTCGGTAATTTTCAGCAATATGCGCTGCGGCGCGGCGGGCGAACAGCAGACTTTCCAGCAGAGAATTGGAGGCAAGCCTGTTTGCGCCGTGGACGCCGTTGCAGCATGTTTCCCCTACGGCATAAAGCCGCGGCATCGTGGTCTGCCCTTCCAGACCGCTGCGAATTCCTCCCATGAAATAATGCTGGGCGGGTACGACGGGCACGCACTGTTTGAACACGTCAATGCCCTCCTCCGCACAGCGCTTTACTATCCCGGGGAAGTGGGAGCGCACTTCTTCCTCAGGTATGGGGCGCATATCCAGAAGAACGTAAGGCGTTTTATCCTTTTTCATCTGCTTCAAAATTTCCGCCGTGACCACGTCGCGCGGCTGCAATTCGTCGGTGAAGCGTTTGAAGTTTTTATCCAACAGAACCGCGCCCTCGCCGCGCACAGACTCGGAAATAAGAAAACTTCTTCCCTCTTTTTCCGCGTACAGCGTCGTGGGGTGTATCTGAATATAATTGACGTTATCCACGGCAACGCCGTGTTTAAGGCATATCGCAACGCCGTCGCCCGTCAGTATGCGGAAATTGGTCGACTTGGAAAATATTCCGCCTATACCTCCGCACGCAAGCACGGTATAATCGGAATACACCGCTTTCACTTCGCCCGAAATGCGGTCATGCGCTATAATTCCGCGGCAGGCGCCCGCTCCCTCTATAACGTCCAGCAAAACGGTCATGGGGCGTATTTCAACATTGGGCAAGGCGCGGACGGCTTCATGCAGGCGCGAGGTTATTTCCTTGCCCGTGCAGTCCTTATGGAAGCATATGCGGTTTTTTGAATGTCCCCCCTCGCGCGTGGCGGCAAGCGTTCCGTCCGCGTTGCGTGCAAAATCCACGCCGAGAGAGACAAGCTCGTCTATAACCGCCCGCGAATTTTTAATCATACACTCGACGGCGGCGGGGTCGTTTTCGTTATGCCCTGCGCGCATAGTGTCGGAATAATAACTTTCGTAATCTTCTTCGTCGGCCAGACGGCATATCCCGCCCTGCGCGAGATAGCTGTCGCTTTTTTCGGGCGCGTCCTTGCATATAAGAAGCACGCTTTTGTCCGACGGCAGATGCAATGCGCAGTTTAATCCGGCGACGCCCGCGCCGACGATAATTACGTCATATCTGTTTTTCATATTAAAAAAAGTTTACACTAAAACTTTACACCTGTCAAGGCATATGTAAATATTATAAAAATTGTTGCAATTTATAAATTTTATGTTATAATTGTTAACAGTTGAAGGAGGATTTTTCAATGGCTAACAAATATAAAGGGACGAAAACGGAAGAAAATCTTTTAAAGGCTTTTGCAGGCGAAAGCCAGGCGCGCAATAAATACACTTACTTTGCTTCGGTGGCGAAGAAAGAGGGATACGAACAAATTTCGGGTATCTTTCTCGAAACGGCGGAAAATGAAAAGGAACACGCCAAGCTTTGGCTTAAAGAACTTAACGGCATAGGCGGCACTGCGGAAAACCTGGAAGCCGCGGCAGGCGGTGAACACGACGAATGGACCGACATGTACGAAGGTTTTGCCAAGGTTGCGGAAGAAGAAGGCTTTAAAGAGCTTGCCGCAAAATTCCGCGGCGTGGCGGCAATAGAAAAAAACCACGAGGAAAGATACAGAAAGCTTCTTGAAAACGTCCAAAAGGACGAAGTTTTCAAGAAAAAGACAGGTCTTAACGTCTGGAAATGCCGTAACTGCGGACATATAGAAGTTTCCAAAGACGCCCCCGCCGTCTGTCCGGTGTGCAACCACCCCCAAGCTTATTTCGAACTGGAAACAAAAAACTACTGATAAATGTTAAGCCTTTCCCGTCGGGAAAGGCTTTTAGTTTGCTTTTAAAATTACGCGGTGTATAATAAACAAGGCGGCGGTTTTTTAACTTATTTGGCTGCGTTCCGGCCTTATAGGAGAAGATACGCAAGCTTATTATCTAACCTCCTTGGCTTACAGAAACAGTGCGTTTAGTATACGTAGGTTATCTGTGCGGCCTGCGCTTTACAAAAAAGGCTTCTCCTTGGCGGAGAAGCTCCGCGTAGCGGTGATGAGGGGTTTTATTAATCTCCCCTCATCCGTCCTGACCTTACGGTCAGTCCACCTTCCCCCGAGGGGGAAGGC
>CAJTRW010000008.1:64369-68022 GCA_910578765.1 uncultured Christensenella sp. | reverse complement strand
CCCTTTATAATCTTTGTGAAGGGAACCGCCGTCATGCCCCCTTACGTCATACTGACATTATTGCCGTGTCATTCTGAACGAAGTGAAGAATCTAACTATTAGATTCTTCGGCAAAGCCTCAGAATGACAAGAGTGTTTTAACATGACAAACAGGGGCGCAACCGACTCAACCGCAGCGCGACGGCGCGTATTAAACGCGCATTCGGGCTGCTTCCGCAAGGGGTTGAGTCTCTTTTTCATTATGTACGAAAATTGCGTTATAAAAGAACACGTTTCAATAATCCTTTCAAATATTTGCCAAACAGCGGTTGATATTGTATAATTACATATGTTTAAACAAGAGATTTTAGGAGATAATTATGGTAAAGGTTTCCGAAAGAGTAGCTTCCATATCGCCCTCTATGACGCTTGCCATTTCCGCCAAAGCGAACGAGTTGAAAGCCGCGGGTGAAAAGGTAATTAATTTCGGCGTGGGCGAGCCGGACTTTAATACCCCTGCTCACATAGTGCAGGCGGCTAAGGACGCGCTGGATAAAGGTTATACAAAATACGTTGCTGCGGCTGGTCTGCCGGCTTTGAAAAAAGCTATTGCAAAGAAGCTGAAAGCCGACAACAATCTCGACTACGACCCCTCGCAGATAATAGTTTCAAACGGGGCGAAGCACTCTATTTTCAACGCGCTTTTCGCCACGATAAACCCCGGCGACGAGGTGCTTATTCCCAAACCTTACTGGCTTACATATCCCGAGGTCGTAAAAAGCTGCGGCGGCGTTCCCGTTTTCGTGATGGCTAAGGCGCGCCACGGCTATAAGCTGACCGCAGGTCAGATAGAAAGCATGATAACCCCGCGCACTAAAATGCTTATATTCAACAGTCCCTGCAATCCTACGGGCGCCGTGTATACGGAAAAGGAAATCCGTGAAATTGCGGAGGTGTGCGAGCGGCACGATTTGCTTGTTCTTTCGGACGAAATTTACGAAAAACTTATTTACGGCGGAGAAACGCATTTTTCCATAGCATGCGTTTCCGAAAAGATGAAGGAAAACACGATTGTGATAAACGGCGTTTCAAAGGCTTACGCCATGACGGGCTGGCGACTGGGCTATCTTGCCTGCGCGCCCGAAATTGCCAAGGCGATTGCCTCTTTCCAGAGCCACTCTACCTCAAACGTAAACACCATGACGCAGTACGCCTCGCTTGCGGCGTTGGAGGGCGACGTCGCGCCCATGCGCGAGATGGTTAAGGCTTTCGGCGCGCGCCGCGAAAAGATGCTTGAAAAGCTGGATTCGATGAAGGCTTTGGGGCTGGATTACGTCAAGCCCGACGGCGCTTTTTACGTAATGCTTTTATGCGACGAGCTGTACGGCAAAACGTATAAAGGCAGAAAAATTTGCGGCAGTATGGACGTTGCCGACCTGCTTCTTTCCGAGAAAAAGGTTGCGGCGACCCCGGGCGTTTGCTTCGGCGACGACGACGCGGTAAGGCTTTCGTACGCGCTTTCAATGGATGAAATGTGCGAAGGGCTTGACCGTATAGCCGATTTTGCCCGCGAATGTGAATAAGCGGAAAAATTTTTAAAAAAAATTTAAAAAGGGTATTGAAATTCCTTCTTTTTCTTGGTAGAATAGTATACACATAGTTCACAGGAGGATTTTTAATGATTAAGCTTATATACGGCTCGAAGGGCACAGGCAAGACTAAACAGCTTATTCAGGCGGCAAACGCAAACGCGCGTGAGGCAAAGGGTTTAAGCGTGTTCGTGACTGACACGAAAAGATACATGTACGACCTTGAACGCGGCGTAAGGTTTATCGACGTAAACGACTGGGCGATTGCCGGAGAGGACGCGCTGTGCGGCTTTATTAAAGGTGTTGCGGCTTGCAACGGCGATAACGAATATATTTACATAGACGGCTTGGGTCGCATCGCGGGTAAACCGCTTGAGGAGTTGGCGGGCATTTTCTACATGCTCGATAAAATTTCAAACGAAAACGGTATAGTTATTACAATAACTTGCAGCTGCGCGAAGGAGGAGCTTCCCGACTTCGTGGCAAAATACGCTTAAAAGTATATTTGACGGACGGCGCAAGATTTTTTGCGCCGTTTTTTATTTTAACAGACTATTAAATACGGAGAAAAACATGAAATTCGTTAGTACGAGGGGCGGAGAAAAGGTAACCGGCGCAAGGGCGATCGTTCAGGGCTTGTCCGCTAACGGCGGGCTTTTCGTTCCCGAAAAGTTCCCCAAAATAACGGCTGCCGAGCTGGAAGATATGACGGAGCTGGGCTATCCCGCCCGCGCCGCGAAAATTCTTTCCAAATTTTTCGACGACTACGACGCAAAGGAGCTTGCCGCCGCCTGCGAGGAAGCTTACGCCAAGTTCGAGGGGAACGACCCCGCGCCGCTCGTACGGCTGGACGACGGCGTGTATATTTTGGAGCTTTTCCACGGTCCCACGTGCGCGTTCAAGGATATGGCGCTTACCCTTTTGCCCTATTTACTGAGGAAGGGTTGCGATTTGTGCGGAATAAAGGAAGAAGTTCTCGTCCTCGTCGCGACGTCGGGGGATACGGGCAAGGCTGCGCTGGAAGGCTTTAAGGACGCCGACGGCGTAAAAATTGCAGTGTTCTACCCCAATGACGGCGTTTCCAAAATGCAGAAGCTGCAGATGTGCACGCAGGACGGAAAGAACGTGGACGTAGCGGCTGTAAAGGGCAACTTCGACGACTGCCAGACGGCGGTGAAAGAAATTTTCGCAAGCGCGGAATGCGTTGCCGCGCTTAAAGAGAAAAATATCGTGCTTTCGTCGGCAAACTCCATAAACTTCGGCAGACTCGCGCCGCAGATAGCATACTATTTTTCGGCTTATGCAGACCTTGTTTCCGCCAATCAGATTAAAAACGGAGATGAGATTGATTTTACCGTGCCCACGGGCAACTTCGGCAATATTCTTGCGGCGTATTACGCAAAGCGCATGGGATTGCCCATAAGGCGGCTGCACTGCGCTTCCAATAAAAACAATATTCTTACCGACTTTTTGCAGACGGGCGTTTACGATATTCGCCGCGAGTTTTACAAAACCACTTCGCCTTCGATGGATATTTTGGTTTCTTCCAATCTGGAAAGGCTTTTATTCGAAATTTCCGGCAGGGACGCAAAGCTTACCGCAAAGCGCATGAACGAGCTGAAAACCAATAAATTTTACTCGGTAACGGAGGAGGAGCTTGCAAAGCTGAACGAAACCTTCGACGGCGGCTTCGCCACCGACGAGGAGGGCGTCGAGGCAATGTACGACGTTTTTGTGGATACTGGTTACTGTATGGACACGCACACCGGCTGCGCCATGAAGGTTGCCGTAGACTGGTTCGAAAAGAACAAAAAAGACGAAACGAATATGGTAATCGTCTCAACGGCAAGTCCTTACAAATTCCCTCAGGATGTGCTGTACGCCATGACGGGCAACGACGTAAAGGACAGCTTTAAGGGAATAAAGCGGTTGCACGCCGCAACGGCAATGGCGGTGCCCAAATGCCTGAAAGAATTGCGGGACAAGCCCGTCCGCTTCAATAAGACCGTCGACAGAAAAAAGCTTTTCGAAGAAATTCTTGAATTTGTAAAATAATACGGCTTTTACCCGCCCCGTCCGCAACTG
>CAJTRW010000008.1:62471-64359 GCA_910578765.1 uncultured Christensenella sp. | reverse complement strand
ACTGCGGAGGGGGCGGGTTTTTGTCTGTCGTATTAAAATTCCGAGTAATTGTTTCGTTTTGTCGTCCTGCGCGAGCGAAGCTTTGCGCGCCTTAATGTCATGCTGAGCCTATGGCGAAGCATCTTAAATAAGATTCTTCGGCTAGCCTCAGAATGACAAGGTGGCGCGTTCAGAATGACAAAGTGGCTTGCAAAGCGTTGTACAAAACGGCAATTAAGCGCGCCTTTTACATTTTTTGTTAAAAACAGTTGCGGTTTGTTTGCGGAAATGTTATACTGTGTTTACCACACAAATTGAATAAAAAGTATTGATTACGTGCAAAATGATAAGGCATTTTGTACCTCTTTGTGCGTAATCATTTTTAAATAAGAAACGTCAATTTGTGTGGTAACAAATCGGAGGTACTCGTGCGGGTGTGTTTCCGGTTTGGGAACACACTTTTTATTTTTTACGGAGGATTTGAAAATGAAAAAAATTGTTACCACACTTTTGGCGTTTCTGTCCGCATGCGCTTTATGTATAGGCTTCACAGCCTGCGACAAAGACGACGAAAATCAAACTGCGGTTACCGAAAAACAGTGGAAAGACGCGATAGACGTTTTCTCTGAAAACAGAACCAAGGTGAACGAAAAAAATTCCAACGTCAAACTCAAGTTGGAGATGGGCGAATTGGGGAGCGACAGCGTTTGGGTAAACACATACGATTGCGACTATGACAGTAAAGCCATTTTTATGACGGAAACGAATGACGGCAAGCTTGAAAGCGAGTTGTATATTTGGTATTCGGAAGAGGACGGCAAAATTTATAACGGCGGTTATAATTACGACGATTATAACGAGGGCGTAAAAATTTATTTCAAAAACGATGTTACGGACGAATTCGACACGCAAACCTGGGACGAATGTCATCTTATCTATGCCTCAATACATTATGAATTCGATTACATTTTCGAGGCAATGTGCGGAGATAAGCCTTTAAAGGAAAGTTATAATTTATTTAGCTACGACAAGTCGACAGGCGCGTATACATACAGCCGCAGCTTTCCCGACGCAAGCGAAAGGGACGACAATGTAAATATTTATATGGAAGTATATTTTGAGGACGGTAAACTGGTTCAGACTTATTTAGAGCATAAATATATCGAATCTGCTATTTTGCAATGTACAGATACATACAAAATAACGTTAGAGTACGGCACGGCGGAGGTAACCGTTCCGCAGTCTTACAGTAAAAACCTGATAACGAGCGGGCAGTGGGATAATTTCTTTAACGTCAATAATCCCGCTTTTAACAATATCAAAATTACTTCCGAAGGGAGTAGCACTGAGAATAATCAGTCCGTCGCCAGCGTTTTAGAATTTGATAATAATAATAAAATAATTTATAGCGAAGAGTACAAAGGCGCACAGCTTGAATATTACGATTATTACTTTGTCCAGGACGGAAAGTTTTATAGCTTCCAAAGCTATGATCAAAAAAAAGTTGTTGCCTCGTCGGGAGTTACTTTTAGAAATAAGTATGAAGATTATCTTGAAGCTACAGTACTGGAATGGGCGGTTATCGACGAAGGAATAAGCTTTTACAATTTCGAATTCGACCCCGAATCGGGCGCTTATTTTCTTGATAAAGAATACGAATATTCCGAAGAAACCGACGCAACTTTAAGCATTTCGGCAAAATATTATTTCGAAGACGGAAAGCTTGTCCGCGTGGATTATGAAATGAAGTATTATTATTATGGCGTTCAAACGGACAAGGGCACATTCAAATTTGAATACGGCGTTGTAGACCGCAAAGTGCCGCAGGAAATTTTGGATATGGAGCCGGCACCCGACTCATTTTTCGGCTAAAAGTTTTAAGGCGCCGCACAGTCTTTACGCCCCCCAA
>CAJTRW010000008.1:22006-62461 GCA_910578765.1 uncultured Christensenella sp. | reverse complement strand
GCCGAAGCGTTACGCTTCGGCGGCGGTTTTTGTGTGCGGTCGGTGATAAACGGTTTTAAGTTTCGTGATTATACTTTTATCGTCAAAAAAATCTTTGCATTTTGGTTTCGGATATGTTATTATTGCAATGAGTAATATTTTGACTTTTCAGGCAAATAATGGATGACAATAAAAAAACGCTGTACTCTGCGGTTCAGCCCACAAACAATTTAACAATCGGCAACTATATCGGCGCGATAAAAAACTTCGTTGCTTTGCAGGACGAATACAACTGCTTCTTCGCCATGGCAAACATGCACGCCATTACCGTGCGCCAGAACCCTGCGGAGCTGAGACAGCGCACGCTTTCGCTTGCCGCGCTTTACATTGCCTGCGGCTTGAATCCCGAAAGATGCGTGCTGTACGTCCAGTCTCACGTTCCGGCGCATGCAGAGCTGTGCTGGGTGTTGAACACGTTCACCTACGTCGGCGAAATGGAAAGAATGACGCAGTTCAAGGATAAGAGCGCCAAACATGCCGATAATATAAACATGGGGCTTATGGATTATCCCGTTTTAATGGCGGCGGATATTCTTCTTTATCAGACGGACGTCGTGCCTGTCGGCGAGGACCAGCGTCAGCATCTGGAAATAGCGCGCGATATAGCGCAACGCTTCAACAATGTTTACACGCCCACTTTTAAGGTTCCCCAAGGCGTATTCATGAAGGTCGGCGCAAAAATATGCGATTTGCTCGACCCGACTAAAAAAATGTCCAAGTCGGCGGAAAATTTAAACGGCTCGGTATTCCTTTCCGACGATAAGGATACGGTTATAAGGAAGTTCAAACGCGCCGTGACGGACAGCGGAAACGAAATAAAATACGACCCCGAAAACAAGGCGGGCGTAAGCAATTTACTTAGCATATATTCCGCGTTTACCGGTAAAAGCATAGCGGAAGCGGAGGCGGACTTTGCGGGCAAAGGCTACGGCGAATTTAAGCTTGCCGTGGGCGAAGCGGTTGCCGATAAGCTTGCGCCTATACAGGCGGAGCAGTCCAAACTGCTTGCGGACAAGGCGTATCTCGAAAGCGCGCTTAAATCCGGCGCGGAACGCGCCAACCGCGCGGCAAATAAAACTCTTTCCAAGGTTTACAAAAAAATAGGGTTTTATCAGTTTTAGCCGGCTGTGTTTATTTGAATTTTTTTTTTGCCATGTCGGGCATGTATTTCTTTTTGTCATCCTGAGCAAAGCGAAGGATCTGAAAAAATTCTTCACTACGTTCGTAATGACGGCCGCCCGTCAATGCAGGCTTCGCTCCCTTAAAAATTAAAGTTTTCCGAGGTTCGATTTGTTCGGTTATATCCAGCCCGATACGCCTTATCTGTTTATAAAGGACGAAAATTTATACAAAGCGCTTTACTGCGGGCTGTGCAAAAGCATAGGCGCGGGCTGCGGTCAGCGCGCGCGGACGTCGCTTACTTACGACATGGCTTTTGTTTCCGCGCTTGTTCATAATATACGCAGGGAAGACGTAAACATAAAAAAGGAGCGGTGCGCGCTTCATATATTCAAAAGAAGACCTATGGCTTCTTGCGACGGCACGTCCGTACTGATAGGCTGTATAAATACCGTACTGACGTACTATAAGCTTTGCGACGACAAGGCAGACGGCGACAGAAAAGGCATTTTCCGCCACTTTTACAAGCGCGGTTTAAAGCGCGCTTACAGGAAGCACCCGCAGGTTGTCGATATAATAAGCGGACAGATGCGGGAGCAGGCAAAGCTTGAAAAAGACGGCTGTACAGTAATAGATATGGCTTGCGAACCGACGGCGGAAATGATGCGCAAGCTTTCCGTCTACGCGCTGGGGGAGTTTTCCACCGCGGACACGGAAGGACTTTTCTACGATTTGGGCAAGTGGGTCTATCTTGCGGACGCGCTTGACGACTACGACAAGGACGTAAAGAAAAAGCGCTACAACGTGCTTGCGCTTTCGTTCGGGCAGAGCAGCAAGGCGGAAGCGGTCGCAGAAAACAGGGAGGAATTGAATTTCCTTTTCGACAGCCTTTTCGCGGACATGCGCGCAAGGCTCTGCAAGATAAATTTCAGGTTCAATCACGATTTGACGGATAACATAATTCTGCGCGGCATACCGTTAAAGACAAGAAGTCTTATGGCATGCGGCTGCAATAAAAAAGGATGCGAAAATGAATAAAAAAAATCTTGAACTTTTCGGACTGGATGAAAACGCCGCTAAGGAAGACGTAAAAGCGGCGTACGATAAGCTTAGGGAAAAATACCTCGAAGAAAGGTTTATGGACGGCGAAACGGGCAACAACGCCGCCAAAATGCTTACAAAAATAGAAACCGCTTATAACGAGCTTATGAGCGAGCTGTCCGAGGACGCCCACGCCGACGACGGCGAAAGCTCGTTTGCAAGGGTAGAGGAGCTTATCCGCACTGGCGATATTCCCGAAGCGCAGAGAATTCTCGACGGCTTTAACGAGCGGGGCGCACGCTGGCACTATTTGCAAAGCGTGGTGTTTTACCGTAAAAACTGGATAAACGAAAGCAAAAAACAGCTTGAAATTGCCATCCAGTTGGAGCCGGACAACGATAAATACAAGGAAACCTATAAAAAGCTTAACGATAAAATAAATTACGACTCTAAAAACAACGCGGGCGGTACAGTTTATCAGGGTCAGACAATGACGTCGGACGCAGACGAGCAAATGGGCGGCAACTGGTGCTCGTCCTGTCTGCAATGCTGTTACCTGAATATGTGCCTTAATTGCCTTTGTAACGGCTGTTGCAGGTAATGGGCAAAAACAGAAATCCGCGCACGTTTGAAATAGCTCTTTCCGGCATTTGCTGCGCCGTTGCGGCGGGCGCGCTGGCATTGGGGCTTTTAAGCGGTTATCTGACCGCCACGGGATACCTTATCGGCATTGTCGCGCTTATGGTGCCGCTTTCCAAACAGCTTTACCGCGGCGCGTTTCTCGCATACGTCGGCACGGTAATTCTTGCAATCGTGCTGGGCGCGGTAGTAAGATTTTGGGATTTGGTTCCGTTTGCCATGTTTTTCGGCATACATCCGCTTGTAAACGCGTTACAGCTTAAATACCGCATAAACAAGTGGCTTGCCTACGCCGTCAAAGCGTTGTGGTTTGACGGTACTTTGATTGCGGCGTACTTTCTTATATACGTTGTGGGGGGAATAGTTCTTCCCGAGCCGGTCGCCGCGTTTATTGCGGGTTGGAGACTGTACGTAATAATTTTCACTGCGGGCACGGCCGTTTTTTTGCTTTACGACTATCTTATTTTTTCTTTGCAGACAGGCGTGAACAAGCTTGTATACAGGATAAAAAAATGAATTACGAAAACGAACTCTCTTACGAAGAACAACTTGACCGTGCGGAAAAAGAGCTTGCTGAAGGCTATCATGATTACGCGCAGGCCATTATAAATCTTATTCCCGTAAAAAGCGCGAGGAAGTGCTATATCCAAAGCGAAATTTATGCGCGCAAGCAATGGTATAACGAACAGTTAAAGCAGCTTAAAGCCGCGGTAAAGTTAGCGCCTAAAAATGAGACCTATAAAGAAAAATTAGCCGAACTTGAAGGCTTGAAAAATCAAAATAAAAGCAAAAAGAAAAAGACAAAAAAGCAAATGGGTAAAGGACTGAACGGCGAGGACAAATTATTTTTAGGGGCTTGTTGCGAATTCTTCACTGTTTGTTTTCATTAAGATATTATAAAGTCATGATAAAAAAGAACGAAGATTACATAGGCGACGTCGGCGATATCGGCGCCGGCGGCGAAGGGATAATAAAAGCAGAAGGCGCAACGGTGTTTGTGCCTTTTTGTCTTACGGGCGAAAAAGTTAAATTCAAGATTCTAAAATGCAAGGATAATATAGCTTACGGCAAGCTTTCAGAGGTAATAACGCCGTCCGAGGCACGCGCCTTGCCGCCCTGTCCCGTTTTCGGTAAATGCGGCGGTTGCGATTTACAGCATATGAATTATCCCGCCCAGCTTGCTTTCAAACGCGAAAGCGTGAACGCGACGCTTATGAAAATAGGCGGTGTTTATTGCGACGTGAACGAAACGGTTCCGTGCTCGCGGGAATACGGTTACAGGAATAAGCTTGTACTTCCCGTAAGCATAGAAGGCGGCGTTGCGGAAACGGGTTTTTACGCACGGCACAGTCACAGGATAGTGCCTGTCCGCTCCTGCGCAATTCAGGCGGACTGGGCCGATAAAGTGTTTTCCGCGGTGCAAAGCGCCGCCCCTTATTTGCCAGACGGAGCGGTGCGGCATATTGCGGTCAGGGAAATAAAGGGCAAATTTATTTTTGCGCTTGTCGTACGCAGGGAGTGCGACGCTTCTCCGCTTATAAAGCAATTAGAAAAAAACTTTAAAGATTTTACTTTTCTGCTGAATATTAATCCCGACGAAACAAACGTGATTTTCGGCAATAAATGGCGCGCGTTGCGCGGAAGCGGGTTTTATTCCGCCGAGGATTGCGGCATAAAATACAGGGCGGGCGCAAACACCTTTTTGCAGGTAAACGACGACGTTCGTTCAATGCTGTACGCCGCAGTTCTTGCGGAAGCGGAAGAAGACGCCGTAATAATAGACCTGTACAGCGGCGGCGGAATGTTGACCGCCATGCTTGCAAAAAAATGCGCGGCGGCGTACGGTATAGAGGTAGTGGAGGAGGCTTCGCGCTGTGCGGACGAGCTTAGGGACGCCAACGGACTGCAAGGTAAAATGTTTAATGTTTGCGGGAAAGCGGAAGACAAGCTGGACGAAGTGCTTGCGGCGACGGAGGGGCGCCGGCGCATAATTGTCTGCGACCCGCCCAGAAAGGGTATGGAGCGGAGCGTGGTAAAGGCGGTTGCCGCGTCGGGCGCGGCTAAGGTAATACTTATTTCCTGCAACCCCGCTACGCTTGCGCGGGACTGCGGCTTGCTTTGCGGCACGCTCGAAGATATAAACGGCGCCCTTTTCAAAATGGGAAACGATAACGGTGCGTATAAAATTACCTCTGTAACTCCTTTCGACATGTTTCCCCAGACAAAGTGGTGCGAGACGTTAGTCGTTCTTTCCCGTAAATATGATAAATAAACAAACCCTGCGGTTAAACCGCAGGGTTATAATTTTTATATTAAGTTTTGATTTTCGGGATCGCCTCCCCACGGAGCTTTTCAAAAGCCGTCCGGTTATCGTAACCTTGCAATTTGTACCGCGCACGTACGCCTTGCGTAGAAATTTCCGTGTTGCGGAATCAGATCCTCAAAGTAAACTTGTACATCGGAGTTTACCTTCCTTTTCCGTTAATCGTCCTGGCAAAGTAAATCATAACTTTACCTCCCGATATTTTTACCTGTTGTTTGTTTTTTCCCTTACCAAATAGAAGCGACTGCTTCGAATTAAACCTTGACCCGCTTTCGCGGCTAAGTTCCTTTCATATAGCTTACCTCGTAGATTAATGTTGGTACCTAACATTTAATGTAAGTTATTTTCTTTTTGTAATCTCATTATATCATCGATTTCTAATTTGTCAATAGGTTTTTAAAAAATTTTTCAAAATAGAAAATTTTGGCGAAAACGCTTAACTTTTCGCGAATTTAAGCTTATAATACATTGGTATTTAAAAAGGAGATATGAAAACATGTTCGAGGGTAATTCGGCGCTGGGCTTTTGTATGGTGCTGGCAATAATACTTTTTTCAACAAAGCTGTTGGGTCTGATTTTCAGGAAACTGGGCTTGCCGCAGGTTCTCGGTTACATAATTGCGGGCATTTTGATAGGTCCCGCGCTGTTCGGCGATACGTTGGGTGAAAACGGCGTCGCGCTTATCGGATTCGAGGGTAAGGCTTACCATTCGTTTTTGGTGTTGCCGGAGGATAATGCGCTTTCCATATTCGCAAAGATAGGCGTTCTGCTTTTAATGTTTTCCACCGGTCTGGAAACCAACCTAAAAGAGCTTAAACAAACGGGTCTTGCCGCCGTGCTTATCGCATGCACGGGCGTATTTGTTCCGCTTGTACTCGGTTTTTTGATTTCGCTTCCCTTCGGAAATATCGGTTTGGGCACTTCCAATATATACCGTTGCATTTTTATAGGCACGATACTTACGGCTACGTCGGTCGCCATAACCGTATCCGTCTTAAAGGAGCTTGGTAAAATAAACACCAAGCTGGGCACTACGATAGTTTCCGCCGCAATAATAGACGACGTTATCGGCATAGTTCTTTTATCCGTTGTTACGAGTATGGCTAAGGCCGGCGGCGCCGGCGCGGAGAATTTAAGCGGTTTCGACTGGTTCAAGGCGCAGTGGTGGGGTACGATAATAATGATTATCGCGTTCTTCGCCGTCGCGATACTTGCGGGCTGGGGCTTTTCCAAACTGTTCAAGTGGCTGGATAAAAAGTGGCCGATAACCCACCGCATACCCGTATTTTCACTTGCGCTCTGCTTTTTGTACAGCTGGGTTGCGGAAGAAGTTTTCGGCGTTGCGGATATTACGGGCGCATTCCTTGCGGGCGTAGTGCTTTCGACTACGCACAGGGCAAGCGAGTACACTGATAAGAAAGTCGAAGTAAACACGTATACCATTTTTGCCCCCGTGTTCTTTGCCAATATAGGTATTTCGAGTATATCCTTTGCGGGGCTTAAACCCGCTATCCTGCTGTTTGCCGTGGTTGCCGTGCTTGCGGGGCTTATCGGCAAAATCGTCGGGTGCGGCGCAGTCTGCAAAGCGTTTAAGTACAACTGGCGCGAGAGCGCAATCGGCGGCGTGGGAATGATGGCGCGCGGCGAGGTTGCGCTGATAGTTACCGGCGCCGTTACAAGCACCGCAATAGGGGCGAACGCTCTGCCTCCCGAATTTATGCTTATGACGGTACTGCTGATACTCGTTTCTTCCATACTGACGCCCGTGTTCTTAAAGCTGCTTTACGGCAAAAACAAGCAGCTGCCTCCCGCTGGAGGCGGTGGAAGTACGGAAAACGAAATTTCCGAGCCTTCCGAAATTGCCGGCGAACAAACCTCCGTTCAATAAAAAACAACCGCCCGTCCGCAAATGCGGACGGGCGGTTAACCTTTTCGTATCAGTGTGAAAGCATCCAGTTTTTCACGTCTTCCCGCGCTATCGGGATGATACGCTCTACCGGATACTTAGATTGAGTTCCGCCGTTGGTGTAAACAAAATATCTTCCGTCGTTCGTTATATACAAAGTCTCTTCATAGCCGCAGGGATCGCCGGGTACACCATAGGTAAACTTCTTGTCTATAGTAGAAGTTGCGGTGTCGTATAAGACGCCTTCAATTTCTCTGCACATAAATCCGTCCCCCTGTCAGTGTGCCGTAAAAACACATTACCGCATAATTCTATCATAATGCTTTTTATATGTCAATATATTACGTTTCACGTCCGCCCGCGGGCGGCTTGTGTTAATTATTAAATAAATATGTTAAAACGCGCACAAAAATTACGCTTTGTGACAAGTAAAATTGCTTGACAAGGGTGAAAGCAAAGGATAATATATTGTATATACCGGTATGGACAAATTTTCTTTCATAACCCTGTGGGACGCGTATAACGGGCTTCTTACACCCACGCAACAGGAAATAACGGATCTGTATTTCAACTTCGATTTGACTCTTTCCGAAATAGCGGAGCAGAAAAATATCAGCCGTCAGGCGGTTTCCGACTGCATGAAAAACTGTAAAAAACAGCTTGAAGAGTATGAAGAAAAGCTTCGCTTCTGCGAAAGAATAAGTAAAATTTGTCTCGAAGTATCATTGATGACTACGGACGTGGGAAAATGGGCGGCGCGGTTTGCCGCCGACCATAAGGAATATTCGGCGGAAATAAGCGGACTTACGGCGATAATCGGCAAAGACTATTCGGACGAGGCGGACGGGATATTATCGAAGCCCGACGCCGCCGTATTTAAAAACGACAATACCGTACTTAACGGACGCAAAAAGAACGTAGAAGATTAAGGGGGGCTTATGGGTGCCTTTGCATCTCTTTCGGAGAGACTGAATCATATATTTTCCAAACTGACAAAGCGCGGCAGACTTACCGAGCTTGAAATCAAAACGGCTATGCGCGAAGTGCGCGTGGCGCTTCTGGAAGCGGACGTAAACGTAAAGGTTGCCAAACAGTTTTGTGCCGACGTGTCCGAAAAGGCTGTCGGACAGGAAATTTTAAAAAGCCTTAATCCCGCGCAGCAGGTCATAAAGATAGTCAACGAGGAGCTTATCGCATTGATGGGCTCGTCCAACCAGAAGCTTGCCGTTTCGCCTAAGCCGCCTACGGTCATAATGATGTGCGGACTTCAGGGCGCCGGCAAGACAACGCTTTGCGGCAAGCTTGCGGTAAATTTGAAGAAAAGCGGTAAAAAGCCCCTTCTCGTCGCGGGCGATATTTACCGCCCCGCGGCGATAAACCAGCTTAAAGTAGTAGGTAAAAACGCGGGCGCGGAGGTCTTTGAAAAGGGAACTCAAAATCCGGTAAAAACCGCGCGGGAGGCGGTGGAATACGCCAAATCCATGGGCTTCGACACCGTGATAATAGATACCGCGGGCAGACTGGAAATAGACGAAGCCTTGATGCAGGAGCTTGAAAACATAAAAAACAATGTCGACGTGTCGGAAATTCTTCTGACCGTGGACAGCATGATGGGACAGGTAGCCGTAAACGTCGCCAAGACCTTTAACGAGCGGCTTGAAATAACGGGCGTAATCCTGACCAAGCTGGACGGCGATACGCGCGGCGGCGCGTGCCTTTCCATAAAAGCGGTTACGGGCAAACCCGTAAAATTCATCGGCACGGGCGAAAAGCTTACCGATTTGGAACCGTTTTATCCCGACAGAATGGCAAGCCGCATACTCGGTATGGGCGATGTCCTCACCCTTATAGAAAAGGCGCAGGAAGCCGTTACCGAGGAACAGGCAAAGGTCATGCAGAAGAAGATGCTGGAAAACACCTTCACCTTGGAGGACTATCTGACGCAGTTTGAAAGCATGAAGAAGATGGGCGGCGCGCAGGCGCTTCTCGCCATGATGCCCGGTATGGGCAACAAGGTCAAAGCGGACGACATTGACGAAAACAGGATAGAGCGCGTTAAGGCGATAATCCTGTCGATGACAAAGAAGGAACGCAACGAACCGGCAATTATAAACTCGTCCCGAAAAAAGAGAATAGCCGCAGGCTCGGGTACGAGCGTGCAGGAAATAAACCAGCTTTTAAAGCAGTTCGAGCAGACGAAACAGCTTATGAAGCAGTTGAAAAGCGGTAAAAAACGCCTGCCCTTTTAACTGAAAGACGATAAAGCTTAATTATGTTTTGACGTTGTCGCAGTATAATTATCAAGCGCAACGATAGCTTTCCGTAAATTATTTATTTTGAAAAAATTAAAATTTTATATATAGGAGAAAACCAAAATGGCAGTAAAAATGAGACTTACGAGAATGGGCGACAAAAAATCTCCCTTCTACCGTATCGTGGTAATCGATTCACGCAAGGCGCAGTCGGGAGAGTACATCGATAAAATCGGTTACGTCAACCCCCTTAAAAGCCCCGCGGAAATCAATATAGACGTGGAGAAGGCCAAGGACTGGCTTTCCAAGGGCGTTCAGCCTACCGAAACGGTAAAAAGCTATCTCGTAAAAGCGGGCGCTATGGAACAGAGCAAGAAGCTTTCCGCCCCCAAAACCAACAACAAAAAGAAGAAAGGTTAATGATAAATGGATAACGTTCAGCAACTTATTAAATACGTGGTGGAAACCTTTGCGGACAACAAAAGCGCGGTCGAATACAAGACGGAGGAGAATGAAAACGCAGTTGTCGTCACCGTTCTTCTCGACGCTTCGGACATGGGCAAGGTTATAGGCAAGCAGGGTAAAATAGCCAAGGCTTTGAGGACGCTCGTCCGCTCGCTTACCCCCCGCGACAGTAAAAAATACGTCGTCGACATAAAAGAAAAGGAATAATGGACGCCTCCTCGCTTACCGTGGCTGCGGTTTTGAAGCCGCAGGGTATCCGCGGCGAAATCAAGGTAAAAGCCTTGACGGATTCCGCCGACGATTTGAAAAATCTTAAAAAAATTTTTATAGACGGAGAGCAATACTCCGTTCTTTCCGTGCGCGCCGCCGGAGAGTTTGCATATCTCACTCTCCGCGGAATAGCGGACAGGAACGCCGCCGAGCTTTTGCGCGGCAAGGAAATGCAAGCGTTGCGTTCCGATTTGCCGCAGCTGCCCGACGGCAGATATTATATCGCCGATTTAACGGGTTGCACGGTGGTCAACGAGCGCGGCGACCGTCTAGGCGAGGTGATTTACGTTACCCCCGCCAAAACCGACGTCTATACGCTTTTATCCAACGGAAAGGAAATTAATTTCGCCGCCGCCGACGGCGTAATTACAGAGGTCGACGTGGCTGCGAAAAAAATTACGGTAAACGGTAAACGGTTCAGGGAAGTTTCGCTTTGAAAATTACCATACTTACGCTTTTCCCCGAGATGTTCGCGCCGCTGTACGGCAGCGTAATAGGTCGGGCGGTCAAGGCGGGAAAACTGGATATAGAAGTCGTGAACATACGCGACTTTTCCGAAAATAAACACGGGAAATGCGACGATTATCCCTTCGGCGGCGGGGCGGGCATGGTTATGATGCCCCAGCCGATAGGCTCGGCTTTTAACGCGGTCGACCCCGAAAGGCGGGCGCACCGCATATATCTTTCGCCCAAAGGCGAAACGTTCAGACAGGACAAGGCGTTCGGGCTATTAAGCTACGGACACCTTATTTTACTTTGCGGACATTACGAGGGCGTAGACCAGCGCGTGATAGATTTGTTTATCGACGAGGAAATTTCGATTGGCGACTACGTTCTGACGGGCGGCGAGCTACCCGCCATGGTTGTTTGCGACTGTATTGCGCGCTACGTCGACGGGGTTATTTCCCCCGCTTCTCTTACGGACGAAACCTTCGGGGAGAACGGGCTGGAATATCCGCAGTACACGCGCCCCGCGGTATACGGGGGGCTGGAAGTGCCGGAGGTTTTGCTTTCCGGCAATCATTCCGAAATTGACAAATGGCGCAGGGAGCAGAGCAGAAAGCTTACCGCAAAACTGCGCCCCGACTTAACCGGAGGCGGCAAATGAAAAATATACAGTGGTTCCCCGGTCACATGACCAAGGCGATGCGCATGATGGAGCAGAGCGTTCCGCTTACGGACGGAATAATCTACGTGCTGGACGCGCGTTGTCCCGTATCCTCGTTCAACCCCAAGCTTTTGAAAATTGCGCGCGGAAAGCCCGTTTTATACGTTTTCAATAAGGGAGACCTTGCGGACGAGCGTTGCGACGTTCTTTTAAAAGCGTTTGCGGGGGAAAAGGGAAACGCCGTTAAAATAAACGCGGTAAACGCTTCCTCGCGCCGCGCGCTTGTTTCGGCTGTCAACGCGCTTGTGGAAGAAAAACGCGCAAAAAACCAAGCGAAGGGCTACGACAAGACCTTCCGCTTTATGGTCGTGGGCGTTCCCAATACCGGCAAAAGCACGGTTATAAATCTTCTGGCGGAGTCCAAACGGGCGGCGACTGGCGACAAGGCGGGCGTTACGCGCGGCAAACAGTGGATAAGGCTGGACGGGTTCGAGCTGTTGGATACCCCCGGCACCATGCCGCCGTCCTTTGAAAATCAGCGGTTGGCGCTTCATCTTGCGTACGTAGGAAGCATTAACGACGATATACTCGATTTGGACGACGTAAGCATTTCCCTTTTGGAGGAGCTTTTTGCGTCATATCCCAAGCGCTTGGAGGAGCGGTACGGCATAAAGGGCGGCGCCGCGCTGGAAATGCTGGAACAGGTCGCGTCCCGTCGCGGCTTCGTTCTGCGCGGGGGCGAGTTCGATTACGAACGCGCCGAGCGCGCCGTGATAGACGATTTCCGCAAGGGAAGGCTCGGCAGAATTACGCTTGATAATACGGACGATTTAAAGGGACTTGTATTTTAATGGACAAGCTTGAATACGAAAGACGGCTGAAAGAGGACGGTTGCAAATACATATGCGGCGTGGACGAGGTTGGCAGAGGTCCGCTTGCGGGGCCCGTGGTGTGCGCCGCCGTGATAATGCCGCTTGACGATATTATCGAAGGCGTCGACGACAGTAAAAAGCTTTCCGTAAAAAAGAGGGAAGCGCTGTCAAAGCTTATCTCGGAAAAGGCCGTTGCGGTAAATATCTGCCGCGTGGAACCCGAAAAAATAGACGAAATAAACATTCTCGAAGCGACTAAGCTGTGCATGAAAAACGCGGTTGAGGGTCTAAAAGTAAAGCCCGATTATGTCCTGACGGACGGCAACATGACGCTTGATATCGCCCTTCCGCAACAGAATATAGTAAAGGGCGATTATCTCAGTTACAGCATAGGCGCGGCTTCAATAGTCGCAAAGGTTTACAGGGACGCGCTTATGGACGGATATGCGAAAGAATATCCCGTTTACGGCTTTGAAAAGCACAAGGGCTACGGCACTTGCGCGCATATAAACGCCATAAAGCAATACGGATTATGCCCCGTGCACCGCAGGAGCTTTACAAGCAAATGGCAGAAGTAAAAAATTCCGCCCGCGACGCCGAGAACAAAAAACTCGGCAGGGAAGGAGAAAAGCAGGCGGTAAAATATTTAAAGAAAAACGGATATAAAATTCTGGAAAAAAATTACAGGACGCGCTTCGGCGAAGTGGACGTAATTGCCCGCAAGGGCGAAGTTGTCGCCTTTATAGAGGTCAAGACAAGGCTTACCGATATTTTCGGCTCTCCGTCGCAGGCGGTCACGCGGGAGCGGCAGTTTAAATATATTCAGGCGGCTAAGTTTTACTTCGCGGGTTGCGAAACCGACTGCGTTGTCCGCTTTGACGTTATAGAAATTTTCCGCGGCAACCTCAACCATATAGAAAGCGTTTTTGAAAATAATGGTATTTACAAACGCTGAATAACGTGTTACAATATCCGAAAAGGGGATTTTTTATGGAAAAAAGAGCGTATGAAATTATTTCGCATTTAAACCGCGAAATAAAAATCAAAATTATAGACGGGCATTTTGCCACGAAGCATTCGCACGTAAGTCACTGCATAGACATGACGGAGGTGAAAAGTTCTTTAAACGCTTCCAAAGCGGCGGCAAAAATTTTTGCGGACGGATTTATCGGTACGCCCGTCGACACAATAATAAGTTTGGAAAGAATGAAGATGGTAGGCGCGTTCCTTGCCGATTATCTTACCCATGCGGGTATTAACGCAAGGCAGGACATCGCCGTTATCTCTCCCGAAATTACGAATGACAAAATGATTTTGCGCGACAATTTTCTGCCTTACGTCAAGGGTAAAAACGTGTTGCTTTTGACGGCTTCCGCCACTACGGGACAGACGGTGAACAGCGGTATAGAGGGCATAGCGTATTACGGCGGAACGCCCGTCGGCGCGGCTACGGTTTTCGGCGGAGAATTTGCCTGTTCCGTTCCCGTCGTAAAGCTTTTCGGGACGGAAAACATTCCGGACTACGTTTCCTTTTCCACGCAGGACTGTCCGCTGTGCAGAAAGGGCGTCAAAGTGGACGCGGTGGTCAATTCCTACGGATACAGTAAAATAGTATAAAAAAATCCCCAAGCTAACGCTTGGGGATTTTAAAATCCAGTATAATCATGGCGCGCCTTTCGGTGTATCTCGTACCGCTTGCAAGAAGCCACGTCACGTGCTTTAAATTGAAGCTGTTAAGACACTCGGGGTTCATATACCGCGCATAAAAGTCCATGCGGTGTTGATAAAGTTTCTTTTGCCCCTTTACAACCTCTAAGGTCTGTTTGTGCAGGTACGTATGCTTTGACGCCGCTATTTTTGCTTTAAGATATTTTTCCGAATCGCACAGTCTTTCGTAAATTTTTACTTCAACCATCAGTGATCTCAGGAATCTTAATATTATTTTAGTTTCTCTGCTAAGCTTTATCTTTGCCATAACGTTTAAAAAAAATAAAGTGTGTTCCGAGGGAACACACTCGGAAAAGTACTCGTTTTATTCGCAACAAAACTATTTACCGATTAAAGTACAAAGTTTAATGAGTACAATTTCCTACATAAGGAAGCTTGTACCTTTAACCGGATAAATATTTAGTTTTGTTGCGTATTTTAAGTATAACACGGCGGTTTGCATTTTTCAAGCGTTTTGTGAAATTAATTGTGAAAATTGCGACACACCCCTTAAAATCAGTTGCGCTTTTAAAAAATATTTGGTAATATAAACTTCGACTTCGGACAGTCCTCTGCTTCATGCACGAATGTCTTGTTTATAGGAGGTAGTCAATGAAAGGTTTGGTAGAAGCCATTGAAAAAGAGGGTATGAAGACGGAAGTCCCCGTATTCAACGTGGGCGACACCGTTAAGGTAGGCTTCAAGGTAATCGAGGGTACAAAGGAAAGAATACAGAACTTCGAAGGCGTTGTAATCGCCAAAAAGCACGGCGGCATAAGGGAAAGCTTTACCGTGCGCAGACTGTCTTTCGGCGTAGGCGTGGAAAGAACTTTCCCGCTTCACTCCCCCAAGATTGCGTCAATCACCGTTGTTAAGCGCGGTAAGGTAAGAAGGGCTAAACTTTATTACCTGCGCGGTCTTACCGGCAAAGCTGCGAAAATTGCGGAATTAAAGTAAAATTAAAAAAGCTCCCGCTTTATGCGGGAGCTTTTGAATTGCCTGCAATTTCTTTTTCGCAACGCGTTTTCGGCGACTGCGAAAAATCCGAAAAAGCCTTCCCGTTTGGGGAAGACAAAGCAAATACATTATCCGAATACAAATCACAAAAGAGGTTTAATTTTTATGTTATCCGAGATAACCAGCTTCGCGCTTTGCGGACTGGAAGGCATACCCGTAGAGGTGGAAACCGACATAAATAAAGGTCTGGTCAGTTACGACCTTGTGGGGCTGCCCACCGCCGCCGTCAAGGAAAGCCGTGACAGGGTGGAATCCGCCATAAAAAACAGCGCGATGTATTTCCCCGTAAATAAAATTACAATAAATCTTGCGCCTGCGGACGTAAAAAAAGAGGGTTCTCATTACGACTTGCCGCTTGCCGTAAGCATTTTAAAGGCAAGCGACCAACTTTCCGCCGATACTGACGGAATAGTTTTTCTGGGCGAGCTTGCGCTTGACGGCGCGCTCCGCCCCGTCACGGGGATAATGCCCGTGCTTATTTCGGCAAAAACCAAGGGCTTCAAACGCTTCGTAATTCCTTACGCCAACGCCAACGAGGCAAGCTATCTGGAAGGAACCGAGGTTTACGCGCTGAAAACGCTTCGCGAAGTCGTGGATTTTTTAAAGGGGGAAATAACGGTTTCTCCGGTGGCTCACCGCGATTTCGTCGCGGCGCGTCGTACGCAAAGCTATAACTACGACATGAGTCTGGTGCGCGGGCAGAAGGTTGCCAAGCGCGCTATAGAAATAGCCGTTGCGGGCGGACACAATATTTTGCTTGCGGGTCCTCCCGGCACGGGCAAAACCCTGCTTGCGCGCTGCATCCCGACAATTATGCCCGACATGACCTTCGAGGAGGCTTTGGAGGTAACCAAAATTCACTCCGTCGCGGGTGAATTGAGCGAGGAGGGAATTGTTTCCCTGCGACCGTTCAGGACGCCTCATCACACGGCGACGACTGTATCTCTTTGCGGCGGCGGCAACAACAAAATACACGCGGGCGAAATTTCCAAGGCGCACAAGGGCGTGCTTTTTTTGGACGAACTACCCGAATATTCGCGGCGCACGCTGGAATCTTTGCGCCAGCCGCTCGAAGACAGGGTAATTACCGTTGCGCGCGCGGGCGGCGCGGTGACGTTCCCCGCGGACTTCATACTGTGCGCAAGCATGAATCCCTGCCCGTGCGGAAATTACGGCTCGTCTTATCTCACGTGTACTTGCACCCCCGCGCAAATACATAATTACAGAAGTAAAATTTCCGGTCCGCTTCTGGACAGAATAGATTTGCAGGTGGAAGTGGACGGAGTTAAATACGAGGACCTTGCTGGGGACAGCAGGGAGGAGCCCAGCGCGCATATAAAAGAACGCGTAGAAAGGGCGCGCGCCGTCCAGCGCGAGCGCTTCGCGGAAGAAAGTATGAAGATAAACGCGTCCATGGGCGAAAAGCAGATAAAAAAATACTGCCGACTTTCCGCCGAGTGCGAGGAGGTCCTGCGCAACGCGTTCGAAACCCTTCATCTTTCGGCGCGCGCCCGTTCGAGGATAATAAAGGTTGCGCGGACGGTTGCCGACCTTGCGCTCAGCGCGGAAATCAGACCGGAGCATATTCTCGAAGCGGCTTCGTACCGCAGTTACGAAAGCGGTAACAACTAAGCATGTATACGCAAGAGGAAATCAATTTAATAACTCTCTGCGGGATAGAAGAACTGACCTATAACGCGCGGTACAAGCTTCTTTCAGAGCTAAGTTCGCCCTGCCCCGATTTTGCGAAATGCGCAAATTTTTTGATTAAAACGCTGTCTGCCGGCGTATATAATAAAGTGAAGGAAAAATTTTACGACCCCGCTTTCCGCGAAAAGCTTTTGCTTACTCTTGAAAAAAAGGGCGTAAAATGCGTAACTTTTTTCTCGCCGGAGTATCCCGAAAATTTGAAAAACACACCCGCTCCGCCGGTCGTGCTTTTCTGTAAGGGCGACACGCGCTTGCTCGGCGGCAGACTTTTCGCGGTCGTCGGGTCGCGCAGAACGTTGCCGAAGGTCATAGCGGAGTGTAAAAAAGTTTCGGGCGAGCTGACGAAAAAATTTACCGTCGTGTCGGGACTTGCAGAGGGCGCGGACAGCGCCGCTTTGCAGGGAGCGCTGGACGCGGGCGGAAAGGTTGTTTCCGTCCTTGCGTACGGCTTCGATTACGTCTATCCCGCGTTTAATTCCGCGCTTGTCGGCAGGGTGGAAAAATCAGGGCTTATCGTTTCGGAATACCTTCCTTCCACGGCGCCGAAAAATTTTCAGTTCCCCGTACGCAACCGCATTATAGCGGGTCTTGCCGAGGGCGCGCTGATAGTTTCGGCAGGCAGAAAAAGCGGCGCGCTTATCACTGCGGGTTACTGCTTCGACTACGGGCGCGACGTGTTCGCTTTCCCTTATAACGCGGGCACGCTTTCGGGCGAGGGCTGCAATTCGCTCATAAAAAAAGGCGCGTATCTCACCGAAAATATACTTGACATTTCAAATGTATATGGTTTAGACTTTAAAACATCCGAAACAAAGCCGCTTACCGCGGACGAAAAAGCGCTTTTCGACGCCGTGCGCGAGGAAGGGGAAGCGTTTATCCCCGTAATTGCGGACAAGCTGGGTAAACAGCCGTTCCAGCTTATTCCCCTTTTAACCTCTCTGGAAATAAAGGGACTTATCGTCCGTCTGGGCGGAAACAGATATTCGGCAGTGTAAAGGTAGAATTATGGATCTTATTATCGTTGAATCGCCTTCCAAGGCAAAGACAATTTCAAAATATTTAAAGGGGAAGTACAGGGTCGACGCGTCCGGCGGACACGTAAGGGATTTGCCCGAAAAGACGCTCGGCGTGAAAATTACTTCCAATTTCGAGCCGAAGTATGAAATTACGCCCAGCAAGAAAGAGGTTATAAAACGCCTTGCCGCGGAAGCGAAGAAGGCGGACAGGGTTTACCTTGCAACCGACCCCGACCGCGAGGGCGAAGCGATAAGCTGGCATTTGCAGACGGTGCTCGGTCTGGACGAGTCGGGCGAAAACAGAATCGAGTTCAACGAAATTTCCCCCTCCGCCGTACAGAACGCCCTGAAAAGCCCGCGTAAAATAAATTACAACCTTGTCGACGCGCAGCAGGCGCGCAGGGTTCTGGACAGACTTGTCGGTTACAAGCTTTCCCCGCTTCTGAACAAGCGCATACAGAACGGGCTTTCGGCGGGCAGGGTTCAGTCCGTCGCGCTCCGCCTTATCGTGGACAGGGAACGCGAAATTCAGGCGTTCAAACCCGAGGAATACTGGAATTTCAACGCGCTTTTACAGGATACCGAAAGAAAATACTCGCCCTTCAAGGCGACTTACCAATATAAGAAAAACGGCGAAAGCATAGGCAAGGAGCTTGCCGACAAACTTGAAGAAAAATTAAAGACGGCTGCTTTCACCGTCGCGAAGGTGAAGTCGGGCGTGACAAAACAGCATGCGCCCGCGCCGTTCACGACCTCCTCGCTTCAACAGGACGCTTCCAATAAATTCGGAATGACCTCGCCCGAAACCATGCTTGTCGCACAGCATTTGTACGAGGGTATGGACGTCGGCGGCGACCATATAGCGCTTATAACTTATATAAGAACGGACTCCGTCCGTATTTCCAAGGAAGCGCAGGACAACGCTTTGCAATTTATCAAGGATACCTACGGCGAAAAATACGCGCCCGAAAAGCCTAACTACTACGCGACCAAAAAGGGCGCGCAGGACGCGCACGAGGCTATACGTCCGATAAATTTACAGGTGACGCCCGCAAGTGTCAAAGCCTCGCTGGACAGAAAGCACTATAATATTTACAAGCTGGTTTACGACAGGTTTATCGCCTCGCAAATGGCGGAAGCGCAGTACAACTCCATGCAGATTGAAGCGGAAGCCGAGGGTTACATATTCAAGGCGAGCGGTAAATCCCTGCTTTTTTCGGGATACACGGCGGCGTATCAGGACGCTTCCAAGGACAAGGACGACGAGGAGGAGAGCGCAAAGCTTTTACCCCAGCTTAAAGAGGGCGACAGCCTGCTTTTAAACGAATTTACAAAGGAACAGAAGTTTACCCGTCCTCCCCTCAGGTTTACGGACGCTTCGCTCGTCAAGGCGATGGAGGAAAAAGGTATAGGCAGACCGTCCACCTACGCTTCCATAATTTCCGTACTGACCAAGCGGCGTTACGTCACCAAGGACGGAAAATATATGGTTCCCACGGAAGTGGCTTATAAAATCACAGACATGCTGGTGCAGTACTTTACGGACATAATGGACGTCGGTTTTACCGCGCATATGGAGGACGACCTCGATAAAATTGAGGACGGCGGCTGCGACTGGCACAAGATAATAGCGGATTTTTACCCCGCCTTTGCGGAAAAATTGAAGACGGCTTCAACCGACGGCGACGAGCTTACGGATATAAAATGCGAGCATTGCGGCAACCCCATGATAAGGCGCATAGGAAAATACGGAAATTATCTTGCATGTTCGAATTATCCCGCCTGCTCTAACATAGTCAGCGAAAGCGAGGTTGAGGTTTCGGAAATGCGCTGTCCCAAATGCGGCGCAAACATGATAGTAAAGAGCGGCAAATTCGGCAAATTCCTTGCCTGCCCCAATTATCCGGAGTGCTCCGCCATTCTGCCGATAGACGCGAAAATGACGGAGGAAAAATGCACGCAGTGCAATTCTTACATGATCGCGAAAAAGGGCAAGTTCGGCGTGTATCTGGAATGTGCGAGCTGCGGCTCGCGCAGACCGTACAATTCGCCCGACGGCGCGTCGAAGGAAGGCGAAAAGCTTGAGGGCAAATGCCCCGACTGCGGCAAACCCATGCGCCGCATGCGTTCCCAGCGCGGTAAAATTTATTACGGCTGCACGGGCTATCCCGACTGCAAATTTTTAAGCTGGGACGTGCCCACAGGCGACAAATGTCCCAAGTGCGGGAAATTCCTCGTTAAAAAAGGAAACAAAATCAAATGCTCGGAAAAGACGTGCGACTACTTTGTAGAGGCGCCCGAAGCCGAAGATGAAAATTAAAGTAATCGGCGCGGGGCTTGCCGGTTGCGAAGCGGCGGCATACCTTGCTTCGCACGGGGCGGAGGTTATACTTTACGACATCAAGCCGAAAGCCTTCACGCCCGCGCACTCGGATAAAAACTTCGGCGAGTTGGTTTGTTCCAACTCGCTCAAAAGCGCGGACGTTTACGGCAACGCCTGCGGACTGTTAAAGGAAGAAATGCGGCGCTTCGGTTCGCTTACGATGCGCGCCGCGGAAGAAACGCGCGTGCCCGCGGGCGGCGCGCTTGCCGTGGACAGAGCGGCTTTCGCGCATTATATTACCGAAAAAATAAAGAGCGATAAAAACATAACCGTTGTCTGCGGGGAAGCGGAAAGCGTACCCGAGGAGTGGAGCGTCGTTGCGACGGGACCGCTTACTACGGACGCGCTTTCCAAGGACATCGCGCGCGTCTGCGGCGGGCGGCTTCATTTTTTCGACGCGTCCGCGCCGATAATTTCGCGCGAGAGTATAGATTTTTCCGCCTGTTTTTACGGCGACAGATACGGCAGGGGCGGCGACGATTATATAAACTGCCCCATGAATAAAGAGCAGTACGAAAGCTTTGTGAAAGAGCTTGTCGCCGCGGAAAAAGCCGTTTTGCACGACTTCGAAAAGAGAGAAATTTTCGAGGGTTGCATGCCCGTGGAGGTTATGGCGGCGCGCGGGGCGGACAGTCTGCGCTTTGCAATGCTTAAACCCGTGGGGTTAAAGGACGGCGACGGAAACAAATTTTACGCCGTGCTTCAATTAAGGAAGGAAAACGCCGCGGGCGAAGCTTACAACCTTGTGGGCTTCCAGACAAATTTAAAACAGGGCGAGCAAAGGCGGGTGTTTTCAATGATTCCCGCGCTGAAAAACGCAGAGTTTTTGAGATACGGCGTAATGCACCGCAACACGTACATAAATTCGCCGGAGTGCTTAAACGCGGATTTTTCTTTAAAAAGCAACCCCGAAGTTTTTTTTGCGGGGCAGATAACCGGAGTAGAGGGATACGTCGAGTCGGCTGCAAGCGGGCTTTTGGCGGCAATTCACCTGTTACGTAAAATAGGCGGAGACCGGCCCGTCATACCCGACAATACCACAATGCTGGGCGCGCTGTCGGCGCATATTTCTACGCCTAATAAAGATTTTCAGCCCATGAACGCGAATTTCGGAATACTCAGACCGCTTGAAAACCGCATACGCGACAAAAAACAGCGCTACTCCGCGCTTGCCGAAAGAGCCTTGGAAACGGTCAAAGAATTTAAGGAAAGCCTATGATAAATCTAAGCAGGAAAAATCAGCCGAGGTACTTGTTCAAACTGAGCGTTGCGCTCGTTTCGTTTTTTGCTTTTTGGTTTACGGCGGTGGTCGCTGTAATGGTTGCGGTCGGATGTATCTACGGAGAAAACGTTATAACCTACGCGGTAATGGGCGGCGGCTTCGGATTGTTTGCCGTGGGGCTCGTTATCTTTTTCATACTTGACAAAACGTTCTATAATAGAAATATTTTGAAGCTGACGGCGGAACTTGAAAAAGAATTTACGGATATGCCGTTCGAAGAAGCCGAGCGCATTTTAAAGGAAAGGGGAGTAATAGACGAAAGGGGCTTTATCGTAAACGACGGCGTGTTCGGCGGAGAAACCGTTCCCTTTAAAAATGCGTATTTGACTTTCAATATTGACGTTACTTATAACGTGGAAATGAAAATATCCCTGTACGAAAAGGGCGGCGACAGTCCGAAAACGGTATATGTTTTCGACGGAGCGGCGTTCAACTATTTTTGCGAAAAAGAGACGAATTTAAAATATAACGAGGCGCTTATGCTTTTAAAACGCAATAAGAGAGAGTTTACGGAAAGTATTTCGCGTTACTCTAAAATATTCAAGTGGGAGTTTTAATAAGTCCCTCTGTTTCAAAATAAGTAATTAAGTTTAAATTAAAATAAAGACATTTTTTAAAATGAGGAATAATTATGAGCGATAACTATACCACTTTCCACGCAACCACTATATGCGCCGTAAAAAAGAACGGCGCGACAGCCATCGCCGGCGACGGTCAGGTGACTATGGGCGAGTCCGTTATCTTCAAAAACAGCGCGACCAAGGTAAGAAGAATTTACGGCGGCAAAGTTATACTGGGTTTTGCGGGCTCGGTTTCCGACGCGTTTTCGCTGAGTGAAAAGTTCGAGGGTATGCTAAACAAATTTTCGGGCAACCTCATGCGCTCGGCTGTAGAGCTTGCCGAGCTGTGGCGTTCGGATAAGGCTGTAAGAAAGTTAGAGGCATTAATGATAGTCGCGGACAAAGACACGCTGCTGATAGTTTCGGGCACCGGCGAGGTTATCGAGCCCGATGACGGTATCGCGGCGATAGGCAGCGGCGGCAATTACGCTTTGGCGGCGGCGCGCGCACTTTTCCAGAATACGGATTTCACTGCAGAGGAAATTGCGAAAAAAGCTTTGAAAATAGCAAGCGAAATCTGTGTGTATACCAACGACAATATTAAGTGCGAGACGATATAAGGAGAGCGTTATGGATTTGACACCCAAACAGATTGTACATGAACTGAATAAATATATCATCGGTCAGGACGAGGCGAAAAAGGCGGTTGCGATAGCGCTGAGAAACCGTTACCGCAGAAGCTGTCTTTCACCCGAATTGCAGGACGACATAACCCCTAAAAACATTATAATGAAGGGACCTACGGGCGTCGGCAAAACCGAAATTGCCCGCCGCCTTGCAAAGCTTGTAAAAGCACCCTTTTTAAAGGTCGAAGCCACAAAATATACCGAGGTCGGTTACGTCGGCAGGGACGTCGAAAGTATGGTGCGCGATTTGGCGGAGTGCGCCATACGTCTTGTAAAGGAAGAAAAGACCGCGGAGGTAAGCTATAAAGCCACCGCCGTTGCCGAAAGGCGGATTGCAAAGGTCCTTTCCGAAATAAAAAAGGACGAGCGCGGAGAGTTTTCCAAAGAGGTTTTCGAGCAGAACCTTGTCGACGGCATACATGCCGGCAAGTACGATAATACCGTTATAGAAATAGAGGTCGAGGACGTACCCAAACCGTTGGAGCTTTCCCCCGGCAGCGGCGCGGCGATAGATTTGGGCTCTGTGTTCGGCAGCCTCGGCATGAACAAGAAAAAGAAAAGAAAAATTTCCGTAAAGGAAGCGAAAAATCTTATAATCGCCGAGGAGGCGGATAAGCTTATCGACAACGACGCGGTAAACGCCGAGGCAATACGCCGCGCGGAAAACGACGGAATTATTTTCATTGACGAAATAGATAAAATAGCGGGCAAAGGCAATCAGGGCGCCGACGTTTCGCGCGAGGGCGTGCAGAGGGATATTTTACCCATAGTCGAAGGCTGTACCGTGCAGACCAAGTACGGACCGGTTAAGACGGATTATATACTGTTTATAGCGGCGGGCGCTTTCCACGTATCCAAGGTGGAGGATCTGATTCCCGAATTACAGGGCAGGTTCCCCATACAGGTAGAGCTTCAAAGCCTCACGAAGCAGGATTTCGTAAATATACTGACTCAGCCGCAAAACGCAATAACCACGCAGTATTCCGCGCTTTTGGCTGTGGATAACATAGACTTGCATTTCACAAAGGACGCGATTGAAAAAATCGCGGAGGTGTCGGAGGATATCAACACCACGTCCGAGGATATTGGCGCGCGCAGGCTTCACACCGTTATGGAAAGACTGTTGGAGGATATTTCCTATAACGCGGGCGGCAACGATTATCCCGTGATAAAGGTAGACGTTAACGCGAAGTACGTTGAGGAACACCTTGAAAACATAATTAAAAACAGAGACTTGAAAAAGTACGTGCTTTAAGGATTGAATATGGATATCAACACAATTATGTTTATGATTTTCGGCGGGATAGGCGTTATTATGGCGGCGGGCGTTATTGCGTTTATCGTAATTACCGTGGTCAAGGTGTCTTCGGGCATAAATAAAAACGCATCCTACGGCAAAGTCGGCGCGGATAATACGGATAAGTTTTACGAACAGCGCGCTAAAGAATTTTTAAAAGCGGCGGAGGAGGGCGACGCGGACGCGCAGTTTGCCCTTGCGGAAATTTACGAGTTTCACGAAAGCGGCAAATATCTGTATTGGCTTGAAAAGGCTTCCTTACAGGGGCATGCCGAAGCCACGCGGGCGCTTGCCGAAGCATACGACTACGGCAACGAATCTGCGGTTCCTCCCATCGAGGAGGACAGGGAAAAGGCGATTGAAATTTATACCCGTCTTGTCGACAAGGGCGACGCGGACGCAATGAAAAAAATTTCGCTAATTTATGCCGTGAATTACGAGGACGACGAAAAAGCGCGCGAGTGGGTTCAAAAGGCGGCGGAAGCCGGCGATATAGAGAGTATGGAGGAGCTTGGCAACGATTACAGGCTTATAGGCGATATAGCGGACTTCGACAAATCGGAATATTGGTATAGAAAAGCCGCCGACCTCGGCAGCGGCGACGCAATGAAGGGCTTGGGCGATTTGTACTGTTACGACGAAAACCGCCATGACTATATTCAAGCCGAAAACTGGTACAAAAAAGCGGTTGCGGCTAAAAATTACTTTGCCTACGTCCGCCTCGGCGATATGGTTAAGGACGGCAAAATTACGCAAAGCGACGCTTCGGCGGCATACGCGTACTATACAAAAGCCGCAGAAAAAGGCGAAAACCAAGGCAAGGTAAAAATGGCGGAGTGTCTGTTTGACGGCTACGGCGTCGACCGCGACGAGGGGGAAGCGGTAGCAATTTTAAAAGAGGCGGCAAACGGCGGTTATTCGGAAGCGAACTACAAGCTGGGAATGTGTTACTTCGACGGAACGGGAGTCGCGCAGGACTATAAAACGGCGGTAGACCACTTCACAAAGTGCAATAAATACGATGACGAAGCGTTGAACAAGCTGGGCGAATGTTATTACTTCGGTTACGGCGTAAAGGCGGACAAGGAAAAAGCGCACGATTTGTGGCACAAAGCCGCGGAAATGGAATGTGAGGACGCAGTGGAAAACCTTAAAATTTATTTTTACGAAACCGTAGAGCTTTGCGACAGTCATTGAAATCAGCGCAGTAAAAGAGGAATATAATGATCAATATACCCAAAGGGACGAAGGACGTATTACCGTCGCAGTCCTATAAGTGGCAGTATGTGGAAAACACCGCGCGGGAGGTTGCAAGGGTTTTCAACTTAAAGGAGATTCGCACCCCCGTTTTCGAGCATACCGAGCTGTTTACCCGCGGCGTAGGCGATACGACCGACGTCGTTAACAAAGAGATGTACACGTTTGAGGACAAGGGCGGCAGAAGCGTCACGTTAAAGCCGGAAGGCACTGCCGGCGCGGCAAGGCTGTTTATCGAAAACGGACTTGCAAGCTCGCCTATGCCCGTCAAAACGTATTATATAACGCCTTGCTTCCGTTACGAACGCCCGCAGGCGGGAAGGCTGAGAGAGTTTCACCAGTTCGGTATGGAAATTTTCGGCGCGGAAAGCTTTACGCAGGACGCGGAAGTTATTCTCGCGGCATCTTCGTTTTTGGAAAAGTTGGGGGTTAGGACGCGGCTTGAAATCAATTCCATAGGCTGTAAAACCTGCCGCGCCGAATATAACGCGGCGTTGAGAAAATATTTTGCGCCTCATCTTGACGGAATGTGTCCGGCTTGCCGCGCCCGCTTCGGTAAAAACCCTCTGCGCATGCTTGACTGCAAGGAGGAGGCGTGCAAAAAAATCGCCGCCGCCGCGCCCGCAATTACGGACTACCTCTGCGCCGACTGTGCGGACCACTTCGCGGGGCTTAAAAACCTGCTTACGGCGCAGGGCGTGGAATATACGGTAAATCCCCGTATAGTGCGCGGACTGGATTATTACACCAAGACCGTTTTCGAGTTTGTTTCCGACGCGATAGGCGCGCAGGGAACGGTTTGCGGCGGAGGTCGTTACGACGGGCTTTTGGAGGAGCTTGGGGCTTCGCCCTTGCCCGCGATAGGCTTCGCGGCGGGGATAGAGCGGCTTTTGCTGTTAATGGAAAATACGTCGGCCGCCTTTCCGGAAGACGGAAAACCTTTGATTTACGTGGCGGGGCTTGACGACGCGTGCCGCGCGGAAGCTTTTAAAACGGTATGCTTTTTGAGAAGCAAGGGTATAGCCGCCGAAACCGACCATACGGGGCGTTCGGTCAAAGCTCAGTTCAAATATGCGGACAAGCTGGGCGTAAAGTTTGTTGCCGTAATAGGCGGCGACGAGCTTGCAAGCGGAGAAATCAAAATTAAAAACATGTCGTCCGGCGAACAGACGGCGGTTAAATGCGCGGATATTTACGCATACTTAACAAAGGAGTAAAAAATATGGAACAGATTAATACCGAAAAATTCGACGAGTTGTTAAAAGGCGACAAGCCCGTCGTATGCGATTTTTTCGCAACCTGGTGCGGACCCTGCAAAATGCTTGCGCCCGTAATGGAAAAGGTTTCGGAAAAATTTTCCGACAGAGCCGTGTTCGTCAAAGTCGATATAGACGAAAATCTGCCGCTTGCCGCGCGCTACGGCATAATGTCTATACCGCTTGTCGCAGTATTCAAGGGCGGCGAACAGACGGCGAAAACGCTGGGTTATATGTCCGCTTCTGAAGCGGAAAAATTCCTTGAAGAAAACCTTTGATAGAAACCGCGCACGTAAATGCGCACTTATCATAGGGAATTAAATACTAAATTTTTAAGAGTTATACTTTCAAGCGAGGACAAAAGCTCTCGAACGATATGTTCGAGAGCTTTTTACTGCAAACTATTTAGAAAGACAAGTCGAAATTTAATTCAAGTTTGATTAGCGCAACTAAAAGTATAAACGTAACTGTTAAAACAGATATTCATTTTATATTTTTTAAATTGCGATTTCTTTTTTATCTTAAAGCCGTTATTTGCAAGCAATCTGTTCGATGCAATATTATCTTGCGTAACTTCCGCAGTTATCTCAATGCCCCCGTTATTGCGTATAAAAGTAACAATTAAAGCCAATAGTTCAGATCCAAATCTTTTCCCCCAGTAGCCCTTATGAACACAATATCCTATATCAAATATTTCCTTTTTTTCGTCAGGGAAAATGCAAGCAGAACCTATTATCTCATCAGAACTGTTTAAAACAACTGTCAAATAATATCCGTTTGGGCTATCTTCAAGACTGTCAAGCGCTTTTTGAAAATCACTATCAACATATTCCGCCGTCGGGTCGCTCAAATATTTGCCGTTTTCCTTATCAAACCACATTGCGGTAAGATATGGCAGGTCTGACTTTTGATAATTCCGTACAGTTATTCTTGAAGAAACAAGTGGTTTCTCTATTTGCATTTTAAAAGTTCTCCGCTAAATTGAAATTTACAACTCTATCTTTTCTATTTTAAAATCACAGTAATATTCGGCTGTTTTGCCTATAAATTTCAATACGCAATAATCGGGGTCGGTTACGCCTTGCTTGTAAAACAATTTATCGCCGAAACGCCATATTTCGTCTTTGGTTGCTTGGTCGGTACATACTTGCATTTCGCCCGTAATCGATACGCCCTGATACTTGAATCTTCCGCGTTTGTAAAAATAGACGCAAGCCTTGTTATTTGATAAATACTGTTTTATCTTGTTGGACGAGGTATTTGTAGAAAAATAAATCTCGTTACCGTCTATTTTGCGAGGGGCAAGCATCGCCCTTATTACGGGATAACCTTGCTCGTTTACAGAGGCGATAAAAGCCGTCTTTTGTTCCGATATAAAATGAAGTATTTGTGCTTTATCCATAAAATTTTCTCCGCTAAATTACTGTTTATCGTACAATCATTATATCACGAAAAATGAAAGAACGCAACCGATTGAATTTTGCGGGAAATATAAAACATATCTATATCTCACTATGCTACGAGTAGCCTAATTCGTCCACGAAAAAAAGTACAGAAAAGGCACAGCTTAACGCTATGCCTAAATCTTTTTATTTGCATTTTATTAAATTCCTTATGGGAAATACGATAAGGCGCGTCCGTTTTTCCCTCTTATACTTTATTAAATCTGTTTGGAAATATCCTTTTTCAGCTTGGAAATTATTTTCTTTTCAAGTCTTGAAATGTAGCTTTGCGATATGCCCAGCTTGTCGGCTACGTCCTTTTGCGTCATTTCGTCGCCGCCGTCCAAGGCAAAGCGCATGCGCATAATTCTCTGCTCCCTCGGCGGAAGCTTGGACAGCGAAGCCTGCAAAAGCTCACGCTCGACGCCGCCCTCTATATCGGAATAAACCGTATCCGCGTCCGTGCCCATAACGTCGGATAACAAAAGCTCGTTGCCTTCCCAGTCGGTATTTAACGGCTCGTCGAAGCTTACCTCCTGTTTAAGCCGCGACATGCGTCTCAAATACATTAAAATTTCGTTTTCTATACAGCGCGAAGCGTACGTGGCAAGCTTGATATTTTTGTCCGACTTAAAAGAATTTATGGCTTTTATAAGACCTATCGTACCGACGGAAACAAGGTCGTCGCCGTCCACGCCCGAGCCCTCGAACTTTTTGGCTATGTACACGACTAAACGGAGATTGTGCTCCACCAACTCTGACTTGGCGTGCTCGTCCCCGCTTTCCAGCAGGGAAATTTTGTCGCTTTCCTCCTCCTGAGAAAACGGCATGGGCAAAGCTTCCGTTCCGCAAATATAATCCAGCGTATTTTTCCCGAATATAAGCGATAAAATATGTTTGATTTTTTCGAACATTTACTCCTCCAACAAGTCGGGATGAAGAACCGCTCCGCCGACGGGACGGGGGCTTATCCCTATTTTTACGTCTTTAACCGTTTCGGTTTTTTCGCCGGAGTAAATTTCTATTTTGTCCGCAGTGAATATTTTAATTTTTTTGCTGCCCGCTACGGTATGTATTTTGACCTCCTCGTTAAGAAGGCTTTCGTCCACGATTTTCAATGCGGCGGTAAGCGGTATAACGCTTACCGGTCTGCCCGACGAATAAACGCTGTTGCCGCTGTCGAAAAAGCCGGATATTTCAACGCTTTTACCGCCCGAAAAAATGCGGCAGTTTACGGTGGTCTTGTCCGCCTTTTTAAGCTTTTTTGCGATTTTGCGCGCACAGATAATAAGAATCAGCGCCCCGAAAAGCGGTATCCCTATCGGAACCGAGGAAAGCGTATATCCCGTTCCGCCGGTATATTCCAGCCCCGCAAGCGAAAAAATTGCTATCATCGCGCCGCCGAGGACAAACGTAAAAGCGCAAAATACACCCGTTAATTTAAAATATGCTTTAAAACCCTTAAACTTGCCCGCCAACGCACAAATTGCCGCACCGGAAATCAATTTCACCGTTACCGCCCACACGCCTTTAAGCTTAAACAGCGGAAACACGACGGCAAAGCACGCGCCTATCGCGGCGGCGAACGCCACCCGCCAAAATGAAGCCCTGTTTTTACATACCAGCTTCGCGCAGTATAAAAGAGTGAAATCCATACAGAAATTTTCAAGCAGGGCAAGCTCGACATAGACCTGCATCGTAAAAGGAATTATAGCGTAAGCGTCCTGTTTTAAATTATAAAATAACGACGCAATCCGTCGAATAGCGTCGTTTGTAATTCAGGCATTATTCACTTGAAAAAACTTTTACCGCGTTTTATACTTTATACGTCGTTTATATAACGCATAAAAGGAGGAGATTGGGATGACTATTCAAGCAACTTCACCGTGCAATGTACAAACGGTAAGTTAGACAAAGACGGAAACGTAATCGAATAATTTAAGCGGCGCACCTTTCGGTGCGCCGCATTGTTTTATTTATAAAAAAGATTTTTCGGCAACGGTCAAAACGACAAAATCTGTATAATTTCCTTTACTTCGTCCGTGGTTGACGCTTTGAAAAGCTTAATTTTTATTTCCGTACAGTTTGGTATTCCCTTTATGTAAAATGCGCACATTTTGCGCATGAACACGCAGGCAAATCTTTCGCCGTAATATTTTACCGTATCGTCAATCTGCTTCAATATAAGCGCTTTTTTATCGGGAACGGGTTTTCCGCAAATTTCGGCAAATATCCACGGCGCGTGCATAGCGCCGCGCGCAACCGCCACGCCGTCCGCGCCCGTTGCGTTTAAAAGCCTGTCCGCGTCCGCCTTGCAGAAAACGCCTCCGTTTGCTATAACGGGGATTTTTACTGCGTTTTTAGCCGCGGCTATCGCCCCGTAATTCACTTCGCCCGAATAAATTTTTTCCCTCGTCCTGCCGTGAACGGTAATCAAATCCGCACCGGCGCCCTCGCACATACGCGCAAACTCCGCGGCGATAATGTTATTCTCGTGCAAGCCTATGCGGAATTTTACCGTAACCGCCTTGCCGCCAGACTTTGCTGCGGCAATTATTTTTTCGGCAAGCGGAAGATTATTCATAAGCGCGCTGCCGTCGCCGTTGTTGTAAATTTTGGGCATGGGGCAACCCATATTTATGTCGATTATCCCGAAGGGCGCAACCGCCCCGCTTTTGACAGCCCTTTCCATATATTCCGGTTCACTGCCGAAAAGCTGGCACGCCTTAATCCCGCCGTACGCGGGGGTAGTTAACAGCAAGTCCCGCGTTTTTTCGCTATTGTAACAAAGCCCTTTGGCGCTGACCATTTCCGTAACGGTAAGCCCCGCGCCCAAATCGTAACACATTTGCCTGAAAACGGCGTTTGTGTAGCCCGCAAGCGGCGCGAGAAACACATTGTTTTCCGTTATTAAATTTTTAATTTTTATTGTTTTCAACTGCATTTTTGGCAAGCATCCAATAATAATCCCAACGCGAGGGGTCCATATCCTCCGTTTTTTCACCGGCGGCGGCGGCAAGTTTTTCAAACTCGGCAAAGCGCGCGGAGAATTTATCCACCGCAAAGTGAAGCGCTTGCTCGCAGTCTACCCCCGCAAGACGGCATACGTTTACGGCGGAATACAACACGTCGCCCGCCTCGTCGAAGATTTCGTCCTTGTTCCCGGATATGCAAGCGTCCAGAAGTTCGTTTACTTCCTCGGCAAGCTTTTCCGAAGCGGAAACGGGAGAAAGAAAATCCATTCCGCACTTGGCGGAGCGCTTGCCCACCTTCTGCGCGCGCATGCACGCTGGCATGTTTTTAGGAACGGACATGACCGAATCGGTATAAGTTTTCTGACTTTTTTCTATCTTTTTATTATTTTCCCAAACGCCAAGCGCCTCTTTGTCGTCGGCGGCTTTATCTTTGCCGAAAATATGCGAATGACGGAAGATAAGCTTTTTTACCAGACGCGTCAAAGCGTCCGTCGCGTTAAAAGCGCCCTGCTCCTGCTTTATCACGGCATGGAAAGCGCCCTGCAAAATTACGTCGCCCGTTTCTTCCTCTATTCCGTCGTCGTCGTCGCGCTCTACGGCGTCGGCAAGCTCGTACGCTTCCTCTATTAAATTGCTTTTAATGCTTTTGTTGGTCTGCGCCCTGTCCCACGGACAGCCGCCCGGGGCGCGCAGAAGCTTTATCATCTTTTCCAAATCCGCAAAGTCGTACCGCTCTTTTTTGAGGAAGCTTGCTTCCTCCACCGCGACGGCGCAATCCCAGTCGTAGTTTTTCATGCGGTCGATTTCGTAAATTTTTATTTTATTACACTCGTCGCCCCGCACAAAGGCACATGGCGTTTCCTCGCCGAAAAGGTCGGAAAGCTTTTCCTTAACAAGACCTGCGATATACTCGCAGTCAATATCGTATATAACAGCCGCGGAACAGCTTTTCAGCTCCTCTATGCCGTAGGCGGAAACCGAAGTATAAAGCATACTTGACAATCTTGCCGCGCTTGCGGCGCGGGAACTTTTTGAAACCCCCTCTATCACCGCGCAGTCTTTGTGCTTTGCCAGTATTATTTTACATGCCGAATCTTCGCAGACGGCGCCGTCGACGCAGTAGCATACATCCGCGCTTTTAGCCGCGTCAGTCACGGTTTTGGCTATTTTTTTATTCAAAGTGTCGTAATTGCGGCACTTTTCAAAAAGTGCGTCCATTGTGTCGGCGCCGTAATTTTCAATGCTTTTAAAAGGGGCTGTCAAAGACGTGCGCGCGAAAATCCGCGCGCCGCTTTTTAAAGCGTCAACCGCTTTTTGCGTTAAGCAGTTTTCGTCCGTGCCTAAACCTATCAGCGTTATTTTCATCGGGTTTTCCTCTGTCGTGTTTTTCCCTTACAATATACCAGAAATTTATAAGCGCCGCAACCAAATACGCGCAGTTTGCCGATATTGCCGCGCCGCTTATGGAAAGCGAAGTGAATTTTATAAGCGCGGCGGTCAAAGCTACGCGCAGAAGGGAAGTCGTCCATTGCGTTATTGTACTTCTTACCGGCTTGCCCAATGCGGTAAGGCATGCGGACGACGTTTGCACAAGCGACGAGGTAACGGCGTTGACCGCCATTATTTTTACGAGAGTGACAAGCACGGATTTTTCCTCCGCGGCAAGCGACGAGAAAATTATTTTAACGGCAAGCGGCGCGGCGAAAAACAGAAGCGCCGCCGCAGGCACGGATATTGCAAGCGTAATTAAAAGAGATTTGTAAGCCTTCGCCTTGGCGCCCGCAATGTCGCCTTTTTCCGCCAAAGGCGATATCTGCGGCACGCTTGCCGCCGCAAGTCCGTAGGTTATCGAAACGGGCAGATTTATTATGGTGACTGCACAACCCGAAAAAACGCCGTAAAGCGCCGTGGCGTTGTCCGAAATTCCCTTTAACAGCCTTACGGCGACTATGCTTTCCAAAAGCTGGCTTACGGGCATTGCAATGGCGGTTAAGGTAAGCGGAACGGTAAACCTGGCTATTGCGGAAAAAGACACGGGCGCAACCTTGTACAGCGGCTGTCTTGCTTTGCGGCGCGAATACCACATAAGCGCAACCGCGGTGGAAAGCGCCTCGCTGACGGTTACGGCGAACAGCGTGGAAGCCACTGCGAGTGAAAGATTTTCACGGAAAATATATGCCAGCGTGCAACCGAGGGCAACCTTGATTACCTGCTCGGAAACTTCCGTAACCGCCGTCGGGTACATGTTTCCCTTACCCTGAAAGTACCCGCGCACTATTGACAGAAGGGAAACGAAAAACACCGACGGACAAAGCATCATACAGCAAAGGCGTATCGCGCCCTCGCCCTGAATAGCCGCAAGCGGTGCGGAAAGCATATACATGACGATAGTGCCTATAACGCCTATCGTACCGTAAAGCAGAAACGCCTGACGCTCCGCTCCCCTGCCGCTTCCCGAAGAAATAAGTCTGGCTATTCCCGTAGGAATGCCCGAGGCGGAAACCGTTAAAAGTATGCAATACAGCGGATAGACCATCTGATAGATGCCCATGCCCTCCCCGCCGAGAAAGGCGGTAAGCGGAACGCGGTATACCGCACCAAGTATTTTTGAAATAAAACCGCCCAATGAAATTATGACGGCGCCCTTTATAAAAGACTGTTTTTGACTGAACATAAGTAAAACCCCGCAACATTAGTATGCGGGGTTTTACTTTTTTTTATTAAGCGGAAGCCTTACGGCAACCGAATAATTTTTTTAATTTACTCGAACTGGTTTGCAAGTATCGTTGCGGAAAGCTGGGCAAGCTTGCATGCGCCCGCCTCCATCTTTGCGCCCTGGTCGGTAGAAACCAGCGCAACCGCGCCCAGACAGTCGCCGTTGCACACGATAGGCACGATTATCTGCGCGGTGATATCCTCCGCACCGTCGCCCGTTATGGGTACGACATCGCCGCCCTCGGCAAGATTTGCGACGTAACTTTTCCTGCCGAGCATTATTTTTTCCATTTTTTCCGAAAGGCTTTTACCGTCGAATACGCGCTGTCCTCTGCCGGAAGCATGTAAAACCTCGTCCGTGTCGCAGATTACCGCTATATGCCCCGATAAATCGGAAAGCGACCTTGCCGTGCCCTCCGAAAACTTTTCAAGCGAGGCTATGGGCGAATACTTTTTTAACATAAGCTCGTCCCTGTCCGTGAATATTTCAAGCGGGTCGCCGGATTTTAACCGTAAAGTACTTCTTATTTCCTTGGGAATGACCACCCTTCCCAACTCGTCTATTCTTCTTACAATTCCTGTAGCTTTCATAAAACTCCTATTTAAGGCAAAATTTGCCCGTAATAAAAGTATGTGAAAGTAAAATATTGTTATACGCGCGGATAATTTTTTGCCCGCCGCGCAAAATTGCGCGGCGGGCAGATATATGTCATGCTGTTTTACTGTGCGGAAGGCTCCGCTTCTTCCTCTACCGTCCGTGCGGCAAGCTCGGGATGCTTCATATGCTTGGACAGCACGTAATACTGCAAAAATACGTAGCCGACGCCGAGTATCACCATTAATATGCACCAGAACTGCGACGGACTGACCGCCGTCCCGAGGAACTGCCCCCTGTCGTCGTCGCGGAAAAATTCCAGAACGAAACGCCAGATACCGTACGTTACGGCATACACGGCAAAATTGTAATTGAATTTAAACTTGAAATACAACAACGCCATTACCCCGCCCAGAACGAGAAGGAAAATCATCTCGAAAAGCTGGGTGGGAATTACCTTAACGCCAATAAGCGAAGGGTGGTCCGCACAGGCTATGCCGAACCATGCGTCCGTGGGTCTGCCGTAACAGCAACCCGCAAAGAAGCAGCCGAGCCTTCCGAAAGCGTGAGCTATGGTTATGGCGATGGGAATAAAAGGAAGCGCGTCGGTTAAAGTCGCGTTCATTTCATTTGTAAGCAGCTTGATTTTAGTGCGTGGACGGACGACGTACATATACAAAAAGTATACGCCCAAAAAGCTTGAAACGCCGCCGATAAGTCCGCCTATAAAGGTCATGCTGTTGAGGCTGAACCCCTCCGACGGGTCGGCGATAACGTTGTAAACGCCCTGAAATATCGCCGCGGCAAGTATGCCGAAGCCCGTGCCGAAAATACCTATAAATATAATGGTATCGGAAGAAGCTTCGTTAAACTTCTTTATCCGCATGGTTATAATGAGAAACGCAAAGCAAGCGATAAGACCCAACGCCATACATATGCCGTAAAGGTAAACTCCCTTGCCGAAAACCGTAAAAATAGGATCGGGATGCATTTGAATTCTCCTTTTCTGTGCCCTTTAAATTTACCACATAAGCTTACCGTTTGTCAAGCCGTTGCATACGAACCGTTTTCGGAAAAGGAAAAACGGCGGAAGCATGTTTCCGCCGTTTCTGTTTTTGATTATTTGCCCTCGTACTTGTCATAGAAGCCGTCTATGTCGAAGAACGTTTCCCTGTTACCGCGCTCGTTTTCAGCCGCGCCCTTTGCGACAGTCTTTGTAGTATCTACCGTAGTGGTCGTAGTTATGACCGCGTCGGGAGGATATACCGCAGGCTGCGTCACGGGTAACGTTTCCGCTTCAATCACCTGCACGGGCTCGTACTGAGGCTTTTCCGCAGGCAGTTTTCCGTTCATGACCGCGTTCAGCATAGCCACAACCGTTTCGGCGGGAATTCCCGTCTGAGGCGCACCCGTCTGTTGCGCCGCCTGAACGAACTGCGCGGGGCTTATTGCGCCGTCGTGACTGTTGGGGGCGCTCTGCGAAATATAGCCGGGAACGCGAAGCTTAGTAAACTCCGTCTGCATTTTCGCGTTTATCAAATCCTGTCCCGCCTTAATTTCCGCGTCGCGGGTTGCGTGCTGCTCCGCGCGCATTGCCGCAAGCTCAGACTTCAATTCCGTAAGTCCGTCGCCTTGACCGCCGTAAGGATACTGCGGATATGCCTGAGCCGACATGGGCATTTGCATGGGCATCATAGGCATTTGCACGGGTGCGGCAAACTGCTGTCCGCCGAAGCCCTGCCCGCGGGAAACCTTTGCGTTGAGCTTTCTCAACTGCTTCTTTATTTCTTCAAGCTCGTTATTGTTTACAGGCTGTTGAACATATTGAGTCTGAGGAACGGGTTGGGACATTTGCTGGGGCATTGCCTGCTGCTGCGCGTACTGCTGCTGCATAGGCATCTGCTGGGGCATTGCCATTGGCTGCGCCATCTGCGCCTGTGCCTGCGCGCGCATTTTTGCTATCTCCGCCTCGGCTTCCGCTTTGGCTTTTGCTGCCTCTGCTTCCGCACGCATCTTCTCTATCTCGCGCTGGCTTTCAAGACGCATACGCTCCGCTTCGCGCTCGGATTCCAGTCTTGCACGCTCCGCTTCTTTGCGCGCTTCCGCTTCTTCCTTCGCAGCCTGCTTTGCCGCTTTCTTTTCCGCGCGCTCTTCCTTCGTCTTCCTGCGTTTTGCCGCTACTACTATTATTATTATAAGCAGTATCAGTACCGCAAGCCCTATCAGGAACCACGCCCATATGGGCAAGCCCATCCAGGTCTTTGTCATGAAGTCCTTTATGCTGCCGAACGCCGCCATTGCGCCGCTTTGCGGTACCTTGTACGTCGCAAATCCGGAAGTCGTCGCGTTGCTGTCTTCAAACACGAAGTTATTCGCGTCCGCGCCCGTCAACTGCGCCGTTACAAAGAACGTACTGCCGCCTTTTAATATTACTTCTTCTATCGGGTTGCTTGCCTTGTCGGTCCTGTATGCGTAGTTTATTCCTACGTCCAGTCCCTCCGTCAAACCTGCCGGTATGTCGTACGTCGCGCCGTCCTTGCCCTTTAAGTTCCAGCCGCTTGCACTCAATACGTACGGGTTTATCTTCCAGTTATACGTTGCCACCGTCTCGTCGCCCGTTACAGTATAGCTTTCTCCGTCCGTAAGCGTTATCCTTGCAGGGTGCTTACTCGGCGTTGAAGTTGTCGGATAGCTCCAGCAATAATTCGCGTTAGTCAGCGTCAGCGTTGCCACGTACGGCGTGTTTGCGTTCTTTACTCCGTCGTAAGTTCCGCCAAGCTTTATTATATCCTTATACGTTCCGTAACTGCCGCCCAGCTTATCCGCAAGATTTATATACGTGTTGTCGAACACTATCTCGCTTACAGTCGGTACCTCTATCGCCTTAGGCTTTATTTCGAATTTATACTTCGAGCCCGGCGCCAGCGTGTACGTGTTTTCGCCCGCCGCGTTAAGCTTTATTTCTATCGTATATAAGCCCGCGTCTGCCTTTGTGCCGTCAAAGCCGCTCAAAAGCCCGAGGTTCGTTCCCTTTGCGTCGTACACGTATATTCCGTCCAGATACGTTGTTTTGTCCAGGTCGCCGCCTATACCCGTATCGTATAGCGTGAATATGCCTTCAGTCAACGCGCCGTCGCCGTATTCCATTTCCGTAACGCTCTGCGTTACGTTCACAAGCGTGTTCGTCGAGCCCAGTCTGTACAGAATACTGCAATCGTATGCGTTCCCCGTCGTATCGGACAGCTTATACTGCGTTACGCCGCTCTTTATTACCGCTTCAACATACACGTATACCGCGTTCGTTGAGCTTGCGTTGTACGGCGGATTTGTCAAATCCTGTAAGCCCTGGTCGCCCGTGCCTATGTACATGCCTCTTATCGAAGGGTCGCTTGCGTCAGCTATGTAGTACTTATACTCTATGTACTGCTTTAAGTTATCGGGTATGTTTAAGACCTTTATCTGGTACGGCACGTTATTGCCGTCCAATACGTTGTTGCCGCTGCCGTCCTTCCAGAAATCTGAAGTCCAGTCTACCTCTATTACCTGCGCCGATATCTCCCACGTGAAAGACTGCGTGCCCTCGTTCACATAGTTCGGGTCGTACGTAAACGTTACCTGCGCCGTGTAGCTGCCTATCGCGGTGTTCTTGTCGTTTACCGTTATGCTTGCGTTCGTCACGCCCGCGGGATATTTGGAAGGGTCCAGCCTTATTTCTATCGCGCCCTTGCCGAATTGCGGGGGATTTGCAGGGTCGTACGTCTGCCATGCCCCGCCAGCCGTGCGGTACTGCAGGTTATCCTTTAAGTTGCTAAGATAGCTTGCGTCTACCTTGCCCTTGCTTATTTCCCACTCTATCTCGTACCAGCCGGACGTGTCGTCTCCGCCGAACGTGCCGTATTTGTTTGCCGCGTCGTTCTTAAATAAATGGTCCGCGTCTGTCTTCAACGCTATTCTCGTCTTGTACTTGCCTACCGCGCTGCAACCGTTGTTATACGTCGCCCCGTCCTTTGTTGTGTAAAAGCCGTTAGTATAGCCGCTTGCGTTATAGCTTGTGTCTATGCTCAGATATCCGCCCGACGGTATTATAGCGCCGATCATATACTTCACTGCCGCGCCGGTCGAATCCTGCTTATACCGTATTACATTCTGCACGCCCGACGCAAACAGGTCCTGCATGTTACCGCCGTCTTCCGCATACTGCCAGTTGATTACGCTGAAATCTATTCCGCCCGACTTTATCTCGAACGGCATCTCGAACTTGTTGCTTGCTATGCTGTAATTCTTGTTCGAAGCCGCGCTCGTCAGCTCTATGCAAAGCTTGTATTTGCCCGTGCTTGTTATCTGCGATACGTCTAACTTGTTGGTCGTCGTATCTATGCCCAACGTTAGCGGACTTGTCGTCCCGTCCTTTACGTAATATATATCCAGTACAAAGTCCGGATTGGTTATGCCCGTCGCCGTGGCATTTATCGTTATGTCGCCAGTATCGCCCAAGCCCCAGCTAGGGTTCGTTCCCGACGCCGGAGTCGTGTTTATCGTTATCTCCTTCTTCTCTATCGTTATCTTCTTTGTCTGGTCCGTCGACGATTCCGTTCCCGCGTCTGTTAACCAGATGTGGTTTATACTGTCCATATGGAACGCTACCGTGTACTCCGCAGCGTCCGTTGCTTTGAACTTTTGCGTCGTGCCGTCCCACGTTATTGTAGCACCCGCTACGTTTGACGATAATCCAGACGTCGGTACGCTCATTAACGTAGGGTCATAGCCCGTTAATCCGAAATCACATACAGACGCTTTATACGTCTGATTGTTGTTTTGGATTGTAGGCACCGCTATGGCTTTGCGGTTTACTGTTACGGTAATAGTTTTAGGAGTTTGATCATTTGTCACAGTATCCCAAACCGAGCCGTTTATAATGTCAAATTCAAACTTATATGTTCCGGCCCCGATAAGCGTACAATTGCCTAATGAATTTATAGGACTTGTGCCGCTACCGTTATATAAATTGCTTGTTGTGCCGGCAAAATCCGTATAATCGACAGATTTAAGTTCTATTTTAGACTGATCGTAACTGAAAACGAAGTTATTTCCTAACGGATTATATACGTCTGAATTTTTATCTACCGTAACAACAGCCTTTTCCGCCGTTACTTTTTCGTCCATAACAAGGTCATAAGTAGCAGAAATTAAAGCTGTCGGACCGCCTGTTCGTCCCGACCCGCCGAAATAACCGAAATACGCAGTAAAAGTTTGGTCAGTATTGGTAGTATTTTTGTATGTTATAGCCGGTAATGTTCCCTTCAAAGCTTTATGATCAGGCATATCGGTCGAATAACCGTTTACACTGTAAGGCGAACCGCTTGTGCCCAAAACATTATATACAATACTTGCAGATTGATCCGTTCCCCCATTGGCAGAATTGCCGAAATAGAATAATTCTATTACGCAATTCGCTTCGCCCGTGGATATAGCAGAAACTCTGTCCAACGTCAATTCATAGGAATATTCTACTTTATATTCGGTATTGGCAGGAACAACTATATCAGCCGTAAATTGTATGTAACTTGCTATACTGTATCTTTCTAATTCCTTTGTGATATGAAAACTGTTACCACTATGATTTATCTGGCTGAGACTGGGATTAATGGTTGTACTGAAATCGGAATATACACGACTGTTATTGTTACCCAAAACACAATGTTGTCCGATAAATGTGGAATTATAAACCGTGCTGTTAAGTGCTACAGCCGCATTGGCAGTTTTGAATTTTCTCGGTAACATAAAATATACGCTTACCGCAACTAAAACCGAAAAAGCCAATAAAAGCGCCGTAAACAACAAATTTTTTGTTTTAAATTTTTTCATAATGTGAACCCCTATAAAAAAACTTGGTTTTTGATTTTTCAGATCCTTCGCTTCGCTCAGGATGACATTGTTTCGTCATTCTTGCCTTGCATTGCTTTGTCATTCTGAGGTGTGCCGAAGAATCTATATTTTTTACCGCGCGGGCAACGAATGAGGGGCATTGCGGTTCCCTCATCCGTACGCTTTGCGGACGCTTACAACTAAGAAGAAAGCTTTTCATTGCAGCGTTACTGTAAAAACAAGCGTTGAATATTCGCTTTGCACGCGACGGATAGTTTAAAATCCGATATTTTTCCGCATTATTCTTATAGTTTTCACATTATAGCATTATAAGACTAACATGTCAATACTATATGACTAAGAAAATGTAAAAATTTATAGTATAATTATCCATATAAGACTGAAAGAGGTAATTTTTATATGCAGACCGGTGAAAGAATAAGGACTTTGAGAGAAGATGCTGGGTTTTCACAAAATAAGCTTGCGGAAATGGCGGGTATTTCTCAAACGCATCTCAGGCGGGTTGAACTGGGACAAGCCGGCATAAGCGTAGACCATTTGGAAATGATTTGCGACGCGCTGAAAATTACGCTTAAAGAGTTTTTTGACGTAGACGGAGCGGAAGCACAGGAAGAAATTGCCGTTGCGGCGGCAAAGC